>CAYQMQ010000055.1:0-11416 GCA_964418395.1 uncultured Actinomycetota bacterium | reverse complement strand
GCGTTGATCACCGGCTCGGACACGTGGACGGTGGGCGCCTGACGCCGCTCACCGCCGGCGATCGTCGGCGGCGGCCCCGGTCGGCGAGGGAAAGTCCTCGGGCGCGGACCGGCAGGTGAGCGGCTCGGGGTCGCGGCCGGCGAGCGCCCGCACCCGCGTGGCGGCGTCGTTCAGGCGCGGCTCGGCCAGGTCGCCGTCTTCGACCGCTGCCACGATCGCGTCGACGATCTCCGGGGCGGCGCGGCCGTCGGTGACCAGCATCGCGTCGGCGCCGGCTGCGAGCGCGTCGACGCTGGCGACGGCGTAGCCGTAGCGCTGGTGCAACGCCCCCATGCCCAACGAATCGGTGATGGCCACCCCCTTGAAGCCGAGGTCGCGCAGCAGGGTGTAGGCCTCCGGCGCCAGGCTCGCGGGCCGGTCGGCGTTCAGCGAGGTGTGCACCACGTGGCTGACCATCACCGCCGGGACACCGGCGTCGATCGCGGCGGCGAACGGCTGCAGGTCGGCGGCGCGCAGCTCGGCCAGCGAGCGGTCGTCTTCGACGGTCTCGCGGTGGGGATCGCCGATCGCGCTGCCGTGGCCGGGGAAATGCTTGACGGTGGGGGCGACGCCGGCGCGCGCGAGGCCCTCGGCGAAAGCCAGGACGAAGTCGGTGGCCCGGTCCGGGTCCGCGGAGAAGGAGCGGTCCCCGATGGTCCCGCCCGGCGGGCCGCCGTCCAGGTCGGCGACCGGCGCGAAGTTCCAGTCCACGCCCACGTCGGCGAGTGTCTCGCCGAGCTCCGCGGCGCGCTCGCGCCAGGCTCGCGGCTCCAGGGTCCGCGCGGTGGTGCGGGGCGCCGACGTCGGTCCCACCACATCGCGGAAGCTGGAGACCCGACCGGTCTCCTCGTCGACGGTGACCAGCAGATCGGCCCCGAGACGCCGGCGCAGGCCGCGGATCAGTGTCCGCACCTGCCAGCGCTGCTCGATGTTGGCGCGGGTGAGGAACACCCCGGCCACGTTCGCCTCGTCGAGGGCGTCGACGGCGTCATGGTCGGCATCGGTGGCCTCAGGCAGGCCGGCGATCAGGGTGGCCCCGGCCCGCTGCGCCAGCGGGGCCGGCTCGCAGTCGGGGTCGGTGGGCGACGTGCTGGGCTCGCCGGCTTCGGCATCAGCGTCGCCGGACTCGGCGCCGTCACCGGGTTCGAGCTCGGAGGGCGCCCCTTCACCGGCGCTGCCGAGGACGGCCCCGCCCAACCGATCGATCAGGGAGGCGTCGTCGGAATCGGAGGCGAGAACCAGGGCGACGCCGATGCCGCAGCCGACTGCAAAAGCGCACAACCCCAGCGTGAACAGCGGCGACGGCGCGCGCATCCCGCAGCCGGCCCGCCTACGAGGTCGCCCGTCGGCTGCTCGCCGCGTTCGGGCCGCCGGCCATCTCCACGAACCGGGCCGGGACGAGCTCGTCGACCACGTGCAGGTCGCCGTCGCGCTGGGTGTAGACGGTCACCAGGGTGGAGCCGCGCGAGCCGACCGGGGCCACCAGCCGTCCGCCCTCGACGAGCTGAGCCACCAACGCCGCCGGCACGCTCGGGGTGGCGGCCGAGATCACGATCCCGTTATAGGGGGCGTGCTCGGGGAGGCCCTCGTGCCCGTCTCCCACCATCACCTCGGCGTTGTCCACGCCGTGGGCGCCCAGGTTGGCGCGGGCGCCCTCAGCGAGCTCGGGCCACCATTCGATGCCCCACACGTAGCGGCACAGGGCGGCCATCAGCGCAGTCTGGAACCCGTAACCCGAACCGATCTCCAAGGCGGTGTCGTCCGCGCCGAGCGCCAGGCTCTCCACCATCGCCGCGATCAGCGACGGCTGCGACGTGGTCTGTTGCCGCGGCAGGGTGACCGGACGGTCGTCGTAAGCCTCCCCGACCGCCGACGCCGGCACGAACCGCTCGCGCGGGGTCGCCTCGATCGCGTCGAGCACGCGCGGGTCGCGGACCCCCTGCTGGGCAGCGAGCTCCCGCAGCTGCGCCGGTCCGTTGGGTCGATGCGCGCGCGCCACGATCCCTCTCACGTCGCGAGTCCACGAAGCGGTGCTGTTGCGTCCAGGCATTGCCGTCGACGGCGTGGTCAAACCCAACCGTACCCTGCGGGGACGCGCCTCCGTCGACAGAAGGGATCGGTTCATGGCCACAGAGCCGGGGTCGCCGGCTCGACTGACCGGCCTGGTGCTGTGCGGCGGCGCCGGCCACCGCCTGGGCGGCGACAAGGCGCTGCTCACCGTGGGCGGCCAACCGTTGGTCGACCGGGTGGTCGCTCGCCTGCGGCACGTGTGTGCGCCGGTGGTGCTGGCGGTCGGCACCGATCCGCGCCGCCTGGCGGACCGGGCCGACGGCGTGGTGTGCGACGAGCCACCCGGGGCGGGCCCGTTGGCGGGCGTTGCTGCCGGCCTGGCGGCGGCCGGGTCCGAGGCGGTGGCGGTGTGCGCCGTCGACCATCCGCACGCCAGCCCGTGGGTGCTGGCCGATCTGGCCGCTATGGCCGCCGGCCGCCACGCTGCGATCCCCGTGGTCGGGGGCTGGCCCCAGCCGCTGCACGCCGTGTGGACCCGGGCGGCCCTGCCCACGGTGCGCGCATACCTCGCAGCCGGCCACCGGTCGGTGCGCGGGGCGCTGGACCACCTGGATTGGCTGGCGGCCGACCGCTCGGTTTGGGCCCGGCACGACCCGGAGGCGCGGTTCGCCGCCGACATCGACACCCCCGACGACCTCGCCGAGGCCGACGGGTGAAGCCGCGGTGGGTCCCGCCTCCCGGTAGCCTGGCCAGATCGCAACCCGCGAGGAGTCATGACCGACACCGACCAGGTCAGTGCCACCGATCCGGACGCCGACGAACCCGAGCCGCCCTCCAAGACCCCGCTGGTCATCGCCGCGCTGCTTGCAGCGGTCGGGCTGGGCACGATCGGGCTGTATCTGCTCGACCCGTTCGGTGAGGGCGACGAAACTGGTTCGGAGGCGGTGGCGCACGCTGCCGTCGCCGCCGACGTCGACGTCGCGGGTGAGCCGCTGCCGGAGTTCGAGAGCCCCAACGCCGACGAGGCGATCGGCATGGCCGCCCCGGCTCTGGAGGGCACCGGGCTGGACGGCGAGCCGATGACCATCGACCCGGCCGACGGCACGGCCCGCGTGATGTTGTTCGTCGCCCACTGGTGCCCGGTGTGCCAGGACCAGATCACGTCGTTGCAGCAGGCGCGCGAGGACGGCGCGCTGCACGACGAGGTCGAGCTCGTCGCCGTGTCCACCGGCGTGCGCGAGGACGAGGAGAACTTCCCGCCGGGGGAGTGGTTCGCCGACGAGGGCTGGACCGTCCCGACCCTGATCGACAACGAGGACCGCCACGCGGCCGGCGCCTATGGCTTGCAGGCGTACCCGTACTGGGTGTTTACCGCGCCCGACGGGGAGGTTGTGGGGCGCCTGACGGGCGCGCTGGAGCTGGAGGATCTCCGCCAGCTCATGGAGGAGCTCGCAGGGCGCCAGTGACCGCGGCAGCGGTAGGCCACACGACCAGGCCTCAAGTAGCGCAGCGGTAGGCCACACGACCAGGCCTCAAGTAGCGCAGCGGTAGGCCACACGACCAGGCCTCAAGTAGCGCAGCGGTAGGCCACACGATGTGGCATGATCGCGCCGCATGGCTGACACCGACCCTCCCCGCCGCATCCTGCTGGTGGCCAAGCGCGACGATCTCGCCGCCGAGGTCACCACCGGCCTCGCCGGCCGGGCCGATCTGTCGTTCCTGCGGGTCGCGACCCCCGAGCGGGCGCTGGCGGTGCTCGACGCCCCCGAGGAGCACGGCCGCTTCGCGCTCGTCGTCGCCGACAACGACACCCATCCGACCGGCGGCTTCCATCTGTCGCGGGAGATGCGCGCGCGCCGCGACGCCGGCCAGCAGGTGCCGCCGGTGCTGTTGCTGCTCGCCCGTCCCCAGGACACGTGGCTGTCGGACTGGTCACAGGCCGACGCGTACCTGATCCGTCCGATCGACCCGTTCGATCTAGCCGAGGCCGTGGAGGCGCTGATCGAGGCGAAACCGATTCCGGCCCTGCCCGGGGTGGGCGGCGACCCGGTCAGCGGGCCCTACGACCTTCCCGGTCGGCGCCGCGAGCTCGAGAGACCGGCCGACACCGGCCGGGCGCTTCCCGGGGACCGGCCGTGACCGAGGCTGTGTCGGCTGGCCGGCGTGTCTCCACCGACTCCACCGAGCGGGCGCCGGTGGACTGGCCGGCGGTGCTCGGCTCGCTGTTGGCCGGCGAGGACCTCGACGCGGCCACCACCGAGGCTGCCCTTGCCGAGATCATGTCCGGCGAGGCCCACGACGCGCACATCGCGGGCTATCTCGTGGCGCTGCGGGCCAAGGGGGAGACCGCTGACGAGCTCGCGGGGATGGCACGGACCATGCGGGCGTTCGCCGAACCGGTGCCGATCGACGGCTCGTTGCTCGACACCTGCGGCACGGGCGGCAGCCGCTCGAACACCTTCAACGTCTCCACGGTCGCTGCGGTGATCGCGGCCGCGGCGGGTGCGCGCGTGGCCAAGCACGGCAACCGGGCGGCCACCGGCCGCTGTGGCTCAGCCGATCTGCTGGAAGCCTGGGGTGTGGCCATCGATCTGCCCGGCGCGGCGGTGGCCGCCTGCATCGAGGAGCTCGGCATCGGCTTTTGCTTCGCGCCGAGCTATCACCGCGCGATGCGCCACGTGATGCCCGCCCGCAAGGCCATCGGGGTGCCCACGGCCTTCAACCTTTTGGGTCCCTTGTCGAACCCGGCCGGCGCGGGCCACCAGACGGTCGGGGTGGCCAACTCGGCCACGGCCGAGACCGTCGCGGGGGTGCTCGCGCGGCTCGGCACCAGCCATGCGCTGGTGTTCCATGGCGCCGGGGGGCTGGACGAGCTGACCACGGCCGGGCCCTCCACGGTCTGGCACGTGCGCGGCGGCACCGTCAGCCGTGAGGTCCTCGACCCAGCCGCCCTGGGGCTGGCAACCGCCGATGTCAGCACGTTGCGGGGCGGGGAGGTGTCCGACAACGTCGCGCTGGCCGAGAGCGTGCTGGCGGACGAACCCGGCCCCCCGCGCGATGTGGCGGTGCTGTCGGCAGCCGCCGGGCTGATCGCCGCGGATCTCGCCGGCGACTGGGCCGGGGCGTTGGCGCGCGCCGATGACGCGGTGGCGTCGGGCGCGGCCCGCCGGCTGCGCGATCAGTGGGTGGCCCGCAGTCGCGAGCTCGCCGAGCAGCCCCAGCGGGGCTGATCCCGGGCCGCTAACGCGGCGCGATGTGCGCGGCGGTCTCCACGCGACGCTCAGGCCGCCGCGTCCCGTTGCTCCCGGCGAGCGCGGCGCTCGGCGCGGAACACCCGGCGGCGCTCCCGCTCGGTGCTGCCGCCCCACACGCCGAAATACTCGCGGTTGGCCATGGCCACCTCGTAGCAGGGCTGGCGCACCGGACACGAGCGGCACAGACGCAACGCCGCGCGGATGTCGGCGGCATCTTCGGAGAAGAACAGCTCGACGCTGCGGCCGCGGCACGCCGCGCGCTCGTGCCACAGCGGGTCGGCCACCGCCAGCTCCTGGGGCACAACGGCCTCCTCGACGTCGCTTCGGGTCCCCTCCCAACGTGGCGGGAGGGCTCCGAAGTTCCCAGACACCGAAACGGAGTTCGTATACTCGTTCCATGATGGCATCTCGTGGTGCCGCTGACGACCCCGAGATGGGCGACGAGGGTCGTCGAAGCGGAAACGACCGTCGCTCGGCCTTGTTGGATGCGGCCGTCCGGCGGTTCGTGGCGGTGGGCATCACCAAGACCACCATGGAAGACATCTCCCGCGAGGCGGGCGCGGGCAAAGCGACCCTGTACCGGCACTTCCCCAACAAGCAGGCAGTGGTCGAGGCGCTGGTCGAGCGGGAGAACCGCCGTTTCGAACGCACGCTCCGTCAGGCCGCCGAGGCCGCCGACACGCCCGCCGCTGCGGTGGAAGCCGCGTTCGTTGCCGCCCTCGGGTTCCTGCGCGCGCATCCGATGCTGAACAAGAGCCTGGCCGAAGAGCCCGATGTGCTCCTGCCGTACCTGACGCTGCGGACCGGGCCGGTGGCGCGCTCCACGACCCGGTTCCTGGGTGAGCTCATCGAGGACGGTCAGCGAGCCGGGATGTTCCGCTCGATGCGCGTCGACTGGATGGCCGAGACCTTGTTCCGGCTGCTGATGAGCTTTTTCAGCCTGCCGACGATGACGATCGACGTGGACGACCGCGACGAGGTCCGCGCCTACGCCCGGGAGCTGGTGGCCAGCGCACTCGAGGCCGGCTCTACCCCGCACTCGGGGCCGGCCGCCCAGCAGACGCCCGTCGACCCCGCCGTGACGATCGACGTCGATCTCTCCTCGGAGACGCCGTGAACGACACCGAACCGTTGCAGGTCCACCACGACGGCGGCGTGACCACGCTGACGCTACAGCGACCTCAAGCGCTGAACGCCCTCGACGGGGCGTTGACCGCGGCGCTCATCGAGGCCCTGGACGAGGCCGACGCCGATGACGGCGTCGGCGCCCTGGTGCTGACCGGGGCAGGTCGCGGTTTCTGCGCCGGAGTGGACCTGGGACAGCTCGCCGGGGCGCTGGGCGCGGGTTCCGAGGCGGGCGGACGTCCGTCGGCCGGGGCGGTGCATGCCCTCATCCGCGAGGGCTCGATGCCGCTGGCCCGACGCCTGCTGGGCCTGCGCACCCCGATGGTGGCCGCGGTGCACGGCCCCTGCGCGGGCGCGGGCGTGGCCCTGGCCCTGGCTGCCGACGTGGTGGTGGCCGCCGAAAACGCCGCGTTCTCGGTCGCATTCGTGCGCCGGGGCCTCGTCCCGGACTACGGCGTCACGTGGCTGCTGCCACGCCTGGTCGGAGCGCGGACCGCTCGGGAGCTGTGCTTGCTCGGGGATACGCTCGATGCGGACGCGGCGGACCGGCTCGGGTTGGTCACGCGGGTCGTCACCGGGGAGGCGCTGGCCTCGGAGGCCGGCGAGTTCGCCGGCCGGCTGGCGGCCGGCCCGCGGCTGGCGCAGCGCCTCACCAAGCAGTTGCTGGCCGGATCCGACCAGCTCGACCCGCAGGCGGCCATCGAGGCGGAGTTCGCCGCGCAGACGGTGTGCTTTTCCACCGACGACGCGGTGGAGGGCGCGCGGGCCTTCCTGGACAAGCGCGAGCCGCGGTTCACCGATCGCTGAGCATCGAATCGATGGTACGGCGAGCGCTCGGCCTCGACGGGACCGCGGACGGGTGGATGGCGGTGGTGCTGCAAGACGGGCGGGTCGCCGATGCGTTCGTCGCGGGCTCCGGCGCCGAGGCCGTGGCGCGCGCGGAGCCCGCGGCGGTGGCCGTCGACATGCCGGTGGGCCTGTTGGACGTGGCGGTGCGCGAGTCGGACGCCGCTGCGCGCCGCGCTCTGGCGGGCGCGGCCTCGACGGTGTTCAACACACCCGCGCGGTCGGTGGTCGATGCGTGGCGCCGCGGAGAGGTGACGGCTCACGCGGATGCCTCGGAGCTGTCCCGGCAGGTGACCGGCTCCGGATTGAGCCAGCAAACCTGGCGGCTGGTGCCGAAAATCGCCGAGATCGACGAGCTCGCCGAGGCGTGGGGAGCCGGCTTGCGCGAGTGCCATCCGGAGCTGGCCTTTCGCCAGCTGACCGCGGGCGAGCGGCTGCCCCGCAAACGATCCTGGGACGGGCTGATGCGCCGGCGCGCGATCCTGGCCGAGATCGGAGTGGTGCTGCCCGAGGTTCTGCCCGGCGGCGGCCACCGCGCCGCCCCCGACGACGTGCTCGACGCCGCGGTGTGCGCCTGGGTGGCGGCCGGCATCGCTGACGGCGCGCCGCTGCGGTCCTACCCCTCGCAGCCAGGGCAGATCGCCCACGGGCGGCCGATCGCCGTGTGGACGCGCCCGCCCGCTTCGCCGCCAGCGGTCGGCTGAGCCGCGCAGGGGGTCGCGCCTATCTCCGGAAGCCGGATGTGGAGCCGCGCGGCTGGGGCGTTACCCTCCAAGGCGTCCTCTGACGCAAGGGAGCGATCGCCGCCATGGATCTGGCTGACGGCATGAGACCCGAGAAACGGTTCCGCTGCGACGGCTGCGGGAACCTGACGCGCTTTGACCTTGAGATCGCCGAGCGAACCCGGCGCTTCTGGCACGCCGACTTGTCGGGCGAGGGGCGGGTGGAAGGCGAGGAGATCCTGTCCCGAGAGGTCATCGACGCCGTGTGCCACTGGTGCGGCAGCGGCGACGCCGTGGAGGTGGTGGACGCGCCGGGAGCCGCGGAGGCCACCTACCCCGAATGACCGACTCCGAGCGTGGTGCACCCCGGATGCTGCGGGCCATGACCCGGAGCCCCACACCTCGTGACCGCGATGTCCTCCCGCAGTCGGTGGGGTGGTGCGGACGCTTGGACCACCCGCCGCCGCGGGGCGGTTCCTTGCCCCCCTCGCCGGATTCGGCCAACAATGGCAGCGCCGTCAGAGGAGGCTTGTGGACAAGTTGCACATCGTCGGTCACACGGCCGACCGCTGTTATCTGATCGTCGCCCGCGCCGACGATGGGAGCCGGTTCTCGTTGCCGGTCGATTCCGAGCTGGTCACCCTCGTCGAGGACTTGACCGGCGAGCCGCTGGGCACCGGTTCGGCCGGGGCAGACGATGAGGCCGTCGGCGAAGACGGGCCCGACCCGTCCGAGGGCGACGCGTCCGAGTCGGGGCCGGACGGTCTCGCCGGGCTGGGCGTGGTGGTCGCCGACCCGCCGGTTCCGGCCCAGCAGGGCCACGATCGGGTGGGCTCCGTCCGAGGCGAGGACGCGGACGAGGCGGCGAACGGGTCCGTGTCGCGGCTTCCGCCCCGCGAGATCCAGGCGCGGCTGCGAGCCGGGCACAGCGTCGGATCGGTGGCCAAAGCCGCCGGGACCTCCACCGAGCGGATCCAGCCGTGGCTACGGGCCGTCGAGGGCGAGCGCGAGCAGGTGCTGGCCGCTTGGCGTACCGCGCGGCTGTCCCGCTCGCGGCTCGGTCCGAGCCACGATCTGCTCGGTGATGCCGTGCGGCTCAATCTGCGGGCCAAGGGCGTCGACCCCGACGCGGCGACGTGGAAGGTGCGGCGCACCGACGGTCAGGCCTACTGGACGGTGGAGCTGCGCTACACCAGCCGGGGCCGCACCCAACGCGCCCTGTACCGCTACTACCCCGAGCGGGCGGAGGTGGAGCCGCGCAACGAGCTGGCGGAGAAGATCGGGTGGACGCGGGGGACCGCCAGCCACGAGGCCTCGGCTGCCAGCGAGCCGCTGACCGCGGCTGCCCGGCGTATGGGAACGCCCGGTGGCAAGAAGACGACCGCCCGGAACGGCGGGAAGAAGGCGGCCAAGCAGGCACCTGGCAAAAAGGCGGCCACCAAAAAGGCGGGGGCCAAGAAGACTGGGGCGAAGAAGGCCGGAACGAAGGCAGCGGCGGCGAAGAAGGCGGCGACCAAGAAGGCGGGGACCAAGAAGGCGGGGACAAAGAAAACCGGGACGAAGAAGGCGGCGGCGAAGAAGGCGGCGGGCAAGAAGACGACAACGAACGGGGTCAATCGCGGGGTCGACCAGTCCCGGTGACCGCCGGCTCTGGCGTCCCCCAGGCCACGGCGCTCACCGGTGATCGCTGGCGGCGGTGGCGCTGGCTCGGTCATGCGGTGGCCGTCGGCGTGGTGCTGGTGGGGTTGATGGCCACGATCGCCCGGCCGGCTGCACCGGCCATCGGCGAGCCGTTGTCGGCCGCCCGCTGGTTCGACGACAGCTTTCGCGATCTTGCCTGGGCCTATCAGCGCCCGCGTGATGTCGTCGCGGTCACCGCCGTCGCCGTGCGGGTGGCGGTCGCGGTCGCGCTCGCGGCGAGCCCCCCTGGACGGAGGGTCGTGGACCGGATCGCGGGGCGGCTCGGCCATCGCCCCTGGATGGTCGCCGCGGTGGTCACCGGGGCCACGGTGGTGCTGGTGGACGTGCTCCTATCGCCGCTCGCCTTCTGGTCGGGCTTCGTCCACGACGGGGCGTTCGGCCTGCGGACCCAGGGTCTGGGCGGTTGGTTGTGGGACTGGGTGGTCTTTCGCCTGCCCGGCTGGGCCGGTTCGATGGCCCTGGCGGCGGCGGGCTACGCCGTGGCCCGGCGCTGCCCGCGTGGCTGGCCCCCGCTGGTCGCGCTCGGCGGCGCGGTCGTGGTCGCCGTCGTGGTGATGGCCGGCCCGGTGGTGCTCGAGCCGCTCCGGCACGACACCAGGCCGCTGACGGACGGGCCGGCGCGGCGGGCCGTCGAGGACGTGGCGGAAGCGGCCGACGTCAGCCTCGACCAGGTGCTGGTCGCCGACGCGAGCCGACGGACCACGCGGGAGAACGCCTACGTCTCCGGCCTGGGCACGACCCGGCGGGTGGTGTTGTACGACACGCTGGTCGAGGCCCGCCAACCCGACGAGATCCGCGCCGTCGTGGCCCACGAGGTGGCCCACCACAAACACCGCGACCTCGAGCGGGGCACGCTCGCGGCCGCCGGGTCGGTGGTGGTCGGGGTGTATGCGCTCGCATGGTGGCTGCGACGCCGGACCCGGCGCGGGCGTCAGCGCGAGGTCGCCGACCCGCGCGCCTGCGGTGTGGTGGTCGCTGCCGTGCTGATCGTCTCGGTGCTGGCCACGCCGGTCGAAGCGGCGGTCAGCCGGCGCATGGAGGCGGCAGCCGACTGGCACGCGCTCCAGCTGACCGGTGACCCTGAGGCCCACGAGCGGCTCACGGTCGAGCTTGCCCGCAGCAACCTCAGCCGGCCCGACCCGCCGGCGTGGCGCCACGTGTGGTGGGGCACTCATCCCCGGCCGGTCGAACGGCTGACGATGTTCGAGCGGGGGCGCCAGACAGCACCGCCCTAGCCACCACACACCAGGTGACGTGGCCGCGGCTTTGCCCCACCAGCCGTATCCCGGCGTATCGTGAGGGAAGTGGCACGACTCGACGTGGAGGCACAGCGCCGTCACAAGCGGCGCAACCGGCTGCAGGCGGCCTTGCTGTTGGGCGGCATGGCGGTGGTGCTCGCCCTGTGCGCCTGGCTGATGGCCGGCGAAGCGGGCGCGGTGGTGGTGGCCCTCGGGGGCCTGCTCGCGCTGGCGATTCGCCCGCGGGTCTCGCCGCAATGGTTGCTGCGCGTGTACGGCGGGCAGCCGCTGCCGGTCGCCGCCGCTCCGGAGGTCCACCGGCTGGTGCAGGCGCTGGCGCAACGCAGCGGGCTGAGAGCGACGCCGCGGCTGTACTACGTCCCCAGCCCGATGCTCAACGCCTTCGCGGTGGGCCGCCCCGACGAATCCGCGATCGGGATCACCGACGGGTTGCTGCGCTCGCTGACCGGCCGGGAGCTCG
>CAYQMQ010000054.1:0-11442 GCA_964418395.1 uncultured Actinomycetota bacterium | reverse complement strand
GGGGCCGACCCACCGACAACGACGGCAACCCCCTGCCCTTCTGACTAACCCCCGGACCAAGCGGGCATGACCCGCAACCCGGCACCGCACCCGCCACACCCCACCACGGCCGACCGCCCGCACCCCCACCCGGGGCCCTGCGGGCCGTCGGCCTGTCGCACTGGCCCAAGGCAGCCCCCTGACCAGCGGCGGACGGATGGCCTCCCGGGTGGCGGACGCCAACGACTCAGCCGCTGACGGTCACCTCGAGCTCCATGCCGGCGTCGCGGTGGCCGGGGACGCTGCACCACCCCACCGTGTCGGACTCGAAGGGGCCGATCTCCATCGTGCGGTTTTCTCCCGCCGGGACCCTGTCGCTTTCAGCGTCCTCGTCGAACACGAGGTCGTGTTCGATGGAGCCTTCGTTGATCAGCTCGATCGTGACGGTCTCGCCAACGGGAACCTCTATCGAGTCGGGCTCATAGAACATGTCGTCCATCACCACGGTGATCGGCCCGCCGGTGTCGGCGTCGTTGTCGCTGGTGGCGGCTTCGCCGCTGCACCCGGCGAGCACGACGAGGGCGATAAGCAGCATCATCCGGGACACGGATCGTCCTTTCAGTCAGAGGGTCGAATCGGGTAGGCAGGCCAGTGGCAGCGTTGGGTTGTCCACCGCGGCGAGGGGCACGGTAGCCAGCGAAGGCCGGGCGCGGTTCGCGATCTGGCCCGGTAACGCGAGGACGAATGGCCTGGTGAGGTCGGGACTGCCGGGCCCGGCTAGCGCGGCGGCAACGGCAGCCTCCGGATGCGCGAGGATGGGAGCGATGGTCCACGATCCTGCACACACCAGACGGGGCGATGAGTCGCCGGAGGCGCCATCCGCGCGGGCGTCGGACGGCTCCAACCCGCCACCGCCGGAGGGGGGCTGGCCGGTGCCGACCATGCCGGATCGCCCGGCTTGGCACGGGCCGGTGCTGCGCATCGACGGCCACGCGGTGTTCCGTGTGTGGGCTCCCCGGGTGGGTCGCGTCGACGTGGTGGTCGACGGCGTTGAGCATGCCTGCGAGCCCACCGCGACAGGCTGGTGGGCGGCCACCGCACCGGCGGCCGACGGCAGCCGCTACGGGTTTCGCCTCGACGGGGGCCCGGCGCGGCCCGACCCCGCCTCCCGCGCTCAGCCGGACGGTGTGCACGGGCTGTCGGCGCTTGTGGACCCCGCTCGGGTCGCCCCCGTCACCGCCGGCTGGCAGCCCCCGTCGCTTGACCGGGCGGTCATCTACGAGCTGCACGTCGGCACGTTCACCGCCGAGGGCACGCTGGACGCCGCCGCGGCGCACCTGCCGCGCCTGGCCGAGCTCGGCGTCACTCACGTGGAGGTAATGCCGGTCAACGCCTTCGACAGCGATCGGGGCTGGGGCTATGACGGCGTGCTGTGGTTCGCTGCCCACCGCGCCTACGGGGGCCCCGACGCGCTGGCGCGCTTTGTCGACACCGCCCATCGCGCCGGCTTGGCGGTCGTCCTCGACGTGGTCCACAACCACCTGGGCCCTTCAGGCAACTACTTGCCCGAGTTCGGCCCCTATCTGGCCGCGCGACCCGCCGGCCACTGGGGCGAGTGGCTCAACCTCGACGGGCCGGGCAGCGACGCGGTACGCGCGCTGCTCGCCGACAACGTGCGCTGGTGGCTGGACGGCTTCGGCATTGACGGGCTGCGCCTGGACGCCGTCCACGCCCTGATCGACACCTCAGCGCGCCACATCCTGTCCGAGCTGCGCGACGTGGCCGACCACGTCGCCGCCGGGCGCGGTTATCCGGCCACCCTGATCGCCGAGAGCGATCGCAACGATCCGACCGAGCTCGCCCCCCGCCCTGCCGGTGGCCACGGGATGGACGCGGTGTGGGCCGACGAGCTGCATCACGCGCTCCACGTGGCAGTCACCGGCGAACAGCAGGCGTACTACGCCGACTTCCGTGGCTTGGCCGATGTCGCTGTCGCCTACCGCCGCGGCTTCGTCCATGATGGCGGGCGCTACTCGGCCTATCGGGGGCGCACCGTCGGGGCGCCGCTCGGCGGTGTGGCCGGCTGGCGCCTGGTGGGCTGTGTGCAGAACCACGACCAGACCGGCAACCGGGCTCAGGGCGACCGCCTGACCACGCTGACCGACGCCGACCGGGTGCGCGCCGCGATCGCGCTGCTGGTCGCCGCGCCGCACACGCCGATGCTGTTCATGGGCGACGAGCACGGCGAGACGCGCCCGTTCTGCTTCTTTGTGGGCTTTGAGGATGACGACCTTGCCGAGGCGGTGCGGACCGGTCGCCGCGATGAGCTCGCCGGACACCCCGGGTTCGACGAGGCCGCCGAGGCCGCCGGCGGCGGGGCGATCCCGGACCCGATCGACCCGGCGACCGTCGCCCGCTCCACGATCGACTGGGCGGCGGGCGACACGCCGGCGGGTCGTGCCCGCAGTGCGCTGTGGCGCGCGCTGCTGGAGTTGCGCCGTGACGAGCCGGCCCTGCATGGCGGCCGCCGCGACCTGATCGACGTCGTGCTCGGCGATCACGACCGGCTGGTGGTGTCCCGCGGCGCCGAGGCGGCCGCGCCGGTGTTGGTTTCCGCCAACCTCGCTGACGACCGGGCCCGGTTGCCCGCCCCGCCCGGCAGCTGGCAGCTGCGGCTGGCCACCAGCGAAGCCCGTTTCGGCGGCGACGGCACGGCCGTGCACGCTGACGCCACCGATGACGCCCTGTGGCTGCCGCCGCGGTCGGCCGCCCTGTGGTCGCCGGGCTGATATACGGCCGCTCCCGCTACTTGCGCGGCTAGCGCGAACCGGGCGGGCCCCGCCGCACTCGCTCGGGTAGTCGGTTAGCCTCCCTCCGTGACCTAGGCATCCACCAATTGCGGGTAGACGTTTGCGGGTAGACATGCGATCGCGTCGGTCTGTGTGGCCGCTCATCGTGCTGATCGGCCTCGTTGGCCTCATCGGCGGGCTCTCCCCCGCCGCGTCCGTCGGGGCGTCGAGCCACGGCACCGAGCGCCGCACCGGCGCCGAGCGGGACAGCCGGGACGAGCCGGCCAACCGCGGAGCGGCGCTGCCGCATCGACCGGGCGCCACCACCGGCCCCGTGGAGGTCGTCGCCGAGCTGTCGGCGCCGCCTGCGGTGCGGGCCCGCTCGCAAGGGCGCGGGGCCGTGGCCCGCCAGCGGCAACGGGTGGGCCGCGAACAAGAGGCGGTGATCCAGTCGGCCGCTGACGCCGTCAGCGCTCGTCCTGTGGCCCGGTTGACCGAGGCGCTCAACGCGGTGGCGTTCCGACTCGACCGCGCCGACGTGGACGCGCTGGCCGAGGTCGCGGGTGTGCAACGCGTCCTGCCGGTGCCGACGTACCGCCAGCGGTCAGGCGACATGCGCGAGCAGGTCGGTGCCCAGCCCGTCCTCGACGATCCCGACGGCCCCACCGGCGACGGCGTGCGCGTGGCAGTGCTCGACACCGGTGTCGACTACACCCACGCAGCCTTCGGTGGTCCCGGCACCGAGTCCGCCTACGAGGAGGCCGCTGATGCGAAGCGGGACGGCCAACGGCCCTCCTCCTGGCCCGACGAGGGCAACGCCGTGGTCGACGGGATCGACTTCCTCGGACCCGACTGGGAGCGGCCCGGCGATCCGCGCGAGGGCAGCGACAACCCGCTCGATCTGGAGGGCCACGGCACGAGCGTGGCGGCCATGGCCGGCGGTGCGGAGGGTGTCGCTCCCGACGCCGATGTGCTGGCCGCGCAGGTGTGCAGCTCGGTCACCCCGTTCTGTGACGGGATCGCGGTCCTGGAGGGCATCGACTGGGCGGTGGAGCACGATGCCGACGTCATCAACCTGTCGCTGGGTGTCCCCTACTTGGCGCCGGACGACGACCCTGCCGGCCGAGCGGTGGCCGAGGCCGTCGAGGCGGGGGTGACGGTGGTCGTGGCCGGCGGCAACAACGGCAACCGGCCCTACGCCACGGGCTCGCCCGCGTCGGTGCCGGGCACGATCGCGGTGGCCGAGACCGTCCTCGACGGCGCGGAGTTCGAGCAGCCGCTCGCGTTCACGGGGCTGCGCGACGCGAACGGCGACGAGGTCGACGAGCGGGTCAGCGTGCACCAACGATGGTCCCAGATGCCGAACGAGACGCTCACGGTCGACGTCGACCTCGGCGAGCAGCCCGGCGACGACGCCTTCTGCGAGGCTCCTCTGCCGGAGATCGAGCAGGGCTCGGCGGTCCTGGTGTTCGACTCGCCGACGTGCGCCGCGTCCGAGAAGGCCGCCAACGTGGCCCTCCAGGGCGGCGCGGTCGCGTTGATCGGCCTGCCCGCGCCGACCGAGCCCGCGAGCTCGGCACGCCGGGAGTGTCCGGAGGACGCCTGCCAGGAGCTGCCCGCCTACGCCTTCGCCGCCGAGGATCTGCTGGCGATCGACGAGCGCAGCGGCGCCGTGTCGCTCGATCTCGACGAGGACGCCACGGTCCGGATCGAGCCCGAGCGGGCCACGGCTCGCCAGCGGCGCATCGCCGGCACGTCATCGCGGGGCCCGCGGGCACCTGATGGTGGCGCCAAGCCTGACCTCGCCGCGCCCGGCTCGGCCGAGGTCGCCCTCGCCGGCAGCGGGGACCAGGTCGCCGCCTTCGGCGGCACCTCCGGAGCGTCGCCGGTCGTGGCCGGCGCAGCCGCGCTGCTGCTGGAGCAGGCCCGCGCCGACGGGTCGGCTGCCGATCCCGCCGCCGTCAAAGCTCGCCTGATGGCCACCGCGGACCCGGAGCTGGACGACGAGTCCGGGGGCCGTGCGCCGCTGACGCGCCTCGGCGTGGGTCAGCTGCGGGTCGATCGCGCGCTCGAGGCGGACGTCGTCGCCGTCAACGCTGACGAGCCGGAGGCCGGCCCACAGGTGTCGTTCGGCTTCGTGGACGTGGCCGGCGACCGTGCGCTCGAACGTGATGTGGCGGTGCGCAACCTCAGCGCCGAGACGCGCACCGCGACCGTCACGCTGGCCGATCCCCGCGAGCCGGCGGGCTGGTCGCTGTCCGCCGACGAGGGCGCCGTGGAGCTCGCGCCCGACGCCACCGAGACGGTGACCGTGCGCGGGGGGATCGACTCGGCGTCCCTCGGTGACTGGCCGCTGGACTCGGGCCGTCGGGGCGGCGATGGCTCGGCGCTGACGGGCGTGGAGGCCACCGCCCGCCTGGAGGTCGAGGTCGCCGACGGGCGTGACACGAGCGCCGCGGTGCACGGCTTCGCTCGCCTGGCCGCCGACTTGCGCACCGACGCCGCCGCGGTGATCGACGGGGAGCTGTCCTTCTCCAACCACGGCGCCGAGGTCGGTCAGGTGGACCTGTTCGACCTGATCGGCGAAGCCGACGGCGTGGCCTCGCGGCTCGGGGCGTTCAGCGCCGAGGTCGCCGACGGACAAGCCCTGCTCTCGCTGGCGGTGACGTTCACCGACCGTCTGGCTCACGCCAACACCCGGCAAGTCGTCGTCGAGCTGTCACCCGTCGACGGCGGCAGCGGGGCGGAGCTGGTCGTGCTCGACGTCGGGTTCTTGCTGTTCGGGTTCCCGATCGGCGAGAGCGTCACCGTGCTCGGCGAGCCGACCGCTGTGACCGGGAGGGTCAACGTCGTCGACGTGCAGAGCACCGATCACGGGCTGCACAGCCCCACGCTGGTGCTGCCGTCGCAACCCACCCTCCTCGAGGGGTTGGCCTCCGGCGACCTGATCGACGTCACCGTCACCGCCTTCGGCACCGACACGGCGCAGCCGCTGGGCACCATCGAAGGCCGCGTCCGGCTGGGCGAGTCCCGTTACGACGCGGATTTCGTCCACGTCGCGCCCGGCACGTCCGAGCCGATGCCGGTGACCGACCGGGGCACCCCCGAGGGCTCGTCGGTGTCCGGTGCGCTGGCTGTGCTCGACGGGCCGTTGCTCGGCGAGGGCTTCAGCGATGAGCTGCCGCCCTATGTGGGCGCGCCGCGCGGCGAGGAGACCCTGGTGTTGCCGGCACCGTCGGTGAAGCGCCTGGGCGGTGCGGACCGCTTCGCCACCGCGCGGGCGATCAGCCAGGACGCGTTCGCCGACGGCGGCGCGGACACGGTGGTGCTCGCCCGAGCCGACGACTTCGCGGACGCGCTGGCCGGCGCGCCGCTGGCGGTCGCCCGGGACGGGCCGCTGCTGCTGACCACCGGCGACCGCCTGCACGAGCCCACCGCCGCCGAGATCGACCGGGTGCTCGGCGATGACGGCGAGGTCGTGCTGTTGGGCGGCACGAGCGCGCTGTCCGAGCAAGTCCGCACCGAGGTTCAGGCCCGCGGACACACCGTGCGCCGGATCGCCGGGGCCACCCGGGTGGAGACCGCCGTGGAGATCGCCGGCCGGCTGGGCGACCCCGATGAGCTGTTGATCGCCGATGGGTTCGACTTCCCGGATGCGCTCGCGGCCGGCGCCGCAGCCGCCGACCGCGGCGCCGCGGTGCTGCTGACCACCCCCGACGAGCCGGCCGGCTCGCTGCAGACGTATCTCAGCGGGCATCCCGCCACGACGTGGGCGGTGGGCGGGCCGGCCGCGCGGGCTTTTCCCGAGGCGCGAGCGCTGACGGGCGCCACGCGATTCGAAACCGCGGAGCAGGTGGCCCGAAGGCTGTTCGACGCGCCCGCCAGCGCCGGCCTCGCCCGGGGCGACACCTTCCCCGACGCACTCGCCGGCGGCAGCCACGCCGGCGCCGTCGGCGGCCCCGTTCTGCTGTCGGGCGCCGACGCGCTCCACCCGGCCGCCGGTCGCGTACTCTGCGACGTGGCCGGCTCCTTCGTCGATGCCTACCTCTACGGCGGCACGGCCGCGCTCACCGAAAGCGCCCGCGCCACCGCCGCCGACCGGGTCGGCGGAGTGGGCTGCTGATCATGCGCCCGACAGGCCAGAGCGATGCATCTTGGATTGCGCAACGAACCGACGGGAAACGGTGGCTTGTATGGAGATCTTGATCGTCACGGTCGTTCATCATCCGCTGGAGCCGCGGCTGCACCGGCAGACGCACGCGCTCACCGAAGCCGGCCATCACGTCCGCCTCGCCGCGCCGTGGCACGCCTATGACGCCGTGCCGCCCGCCGGGGCTTCCGCGATCGACGTGCCCCCGGCCAGGGGCCGCTCGCGCCTGGCGGCTGCGGGCCGCGCCCGTCGGTACCTCCGCGACCACGCGCGAACCGCTGACGTCGTGCTGCTGGCCGACCCGGAGCTCGTGCCGGCCGCGATGGCCATCTGCCCCGACCGGGCCGTGTGGGACGTGCGCGACGACGTCGTCACGGCCGCAGCCGAACAGGAGTGGGTGCCGCGCGGCGCCCCCGGCGCAGTCCGGCTCGTGATGAGCAGCCTGGAGCGCGTCGCCGAACGCCGCCTGCGGGTGCTGCTCGCCGACCATGCCCACGCCCAGCGGTTCGCCCAGCCGCACCCGGTGATCCCGGACCTGCCGTGGGTGCCCAAACACGTGGACCCGCCGGACGAACGCCGCGTCGTCCACGTCGGGCACCACTCGCGCGACACGGGCGCTGCCCACCTTCTCGCGCTGGCGGCAAGCCTCCCCGAGGGTGTCGCGCTCGAGGCGATCGGGCCCGCCGACGAGGAGGTGAGGCCGCTGCTGGAGCAGGCAGTCGACGACGGGCTGCTGACCTGGTCGCCCTTCCTGCCCCATGAGCAGGTGCTGGCCCGGCTCGACGGCGCGGCCGCTGGCCTATCGCTGCTGCCCGACGGGCGCGAGCCGCACCGTTGGCAGCCGCACAGCCTCTACGAATACATGTCCCGCGGAGTGCCGATCGTCGCCACCACCACCCCCACCAGCCGGGAGCTTGTCCACACCACCGGCGCGGGCCTGATCGTCCCCCACGGCGATCTCGCGGCCCTCCGGCGCGCCATCGCGTGGCTGCTGGACCACGACCGCGAACGTCGCAAGCTCGGCGAGCGCGGCCACACGGCCGCACACGAGGTCTACGACTGGGCGCCCCACGCGACCCGGTTCGTCGGCTTGCTCGAGGACGTCCCGAAGGGCGGGACGAGCTGGGCGAACGAAGCTTCGTGACCGCTGAGGCAAGCTCGGCCGTCGGGTGAGGTCCCCTTCGAGGCTCTATGATCCCGGTCGCGCGATGGCGGACCGCCGGGCGGCGTTGCGCCACGCCACACCATCTGCGCCAACGATCACCAGGGAGCCCCGCATGATCTTCATCACCGCCAAGTTCAAAGTACGTCCCGAGCACGCCGACAAGTGGCCAGAGATCGCCAACGAGTTCACCCAGGCCACCCGCAGCGAGCCGGGCTGCCTGTGGTTCGACTGGTTCCGCGGCGTGGAGGATCCGGCCGAGTACGTGCTGGTGGAGGCGTTCCGGGACGGCGATGCCGGCGCTGCCCACGTCCAATCGGACCACTTCAAGAAGGCACAGCAGACGTTGCCGCCCTATCTTGCCGAGACCCCGCAGATCATCAACGCCGAGATCCCGCAGGACGACTGGTCCGAGCTCGGCGAGATGCAGGTCACGGCGTAAGGCCGTCGGCGCTCAACACCGCGACGGGCAGCACGCCCAGCACCTCACGCAACGCCAGCCGATCTCCCGCTGCCGCGCCGGGGCCGCCCAGCCGGTCCGTCCACGACGCCGCAGCAAGGCCGGCGGGCAGCGCCACGGAGGTGTCAGCCCAGTCACCGCCGACCGGCGGGCGCAAGGCAGCGAGATCCTCTCCCGCGGCGTCGCGCATGACGTGGCCGGGCAGGCGTGGCGCGATCGTCACCATCGCGTCCCCGTCCGGGGCGGTGCGGGCGTAGGCCACGACGTGCGCTGCCCAGGTGCCGTGCACCTCCAACGCCTGATAGCCGGCGTCCCGGCCCACACAGGCCGGCCGGTCCCGGCGCGCACGCAGGCACTCGGCCAACACGCGCCGCTTGATGCGCCCGTCGCCGCGGCGGGCGAGAAGCACGTCCACGTCGGTCGCGTCGGCCGCTGCCAGCTCCGCGGCGGCGTGGCGCATGTCGGCCGGCCGCCGGTTGTCCGGATCGACCAGGCTGTCCTCCCAGCCTTCGCAACCCTGATAGGTGTCGGGGACGCCGGGGCTGGTGCTGCGCAACACCACCTGGGCCAGCGAGGCGGTCATCGCGATCTCGCTGGCCGGAGCCGCCACGGTGTCGAGATCGCCGACGAAGGCGTCATCGCCCAACAACGACGTGACGAACGCGGCCGTGCCCGACTCGTAGGCATGATCGGGCTCGGTGTGGCTGGTTCGCAGCCCGGCTTCCCGCACGGCTTTGACCAGGTAGGCCACGACGCGGTCGGCGAGCGAGTCGCGCCCGTCGCGTGCAGGCTCCGGAGCCCACACCCCCACCAGCGTCTGGTAGATGAGCTGCTGGGTGGCGGGATCGGGAGCCGGTCCCTGGCCGGTGGCCGTCACCAGCGGCGCGTGGGCGGCATGCCAGCGCTGCTGCGCCTCGATCCACCAGTCGCTGATCTCGCTGAGCGCCGCGATCCGCAGCCGGACGTCCTCGCCGCGCTTGGTGTCGTGGGTGGAGGTGGTGAGCATCCCACCCGGCTGGCGCCGGGCCCGCTCGCCTTGGGCGTCGTGGAACGCGGCGGGCCCGTGGCCGAAGCGATCCGGCTCCACGCCGACCTCGGCGAGCGCCACGAGCCGGTGCTGGCGATACAGCGCGGTGTCCTCCACCCCCTTGGCGGTGGCCGCTCCCGCCAGCTGCTGGCCGCGGATGCACACCTCGGCCCCGTCCCCGTCGACCCGCTCGCCGCGCAGACAGGCTCCGAGCACCCGCCAAGCGGCGACGGGGACCGCCGGCACCTGGTCACGGGCCGCGTCGAGCGCGGCCTCCTCGCGGGCGGCCGACTCTGGCGGGCAGGGATCGCCGGGCGTGGCGTAGGCCCGATACACCCGCAGAGCGGCCACGGCCTCGCGCACCATCGCCCGGCTCTGGTCCGGGGTCACGTCCGCCGCGGCGAGGTCCGTCCCGCACGCCCGGTGCAGGGCCCGCGCGACCCGGTCGCGCTCGGCGGCCAGCAGCGTGTCGACCATCTCGCGTTTGGCGTCGGCCGCCAACGCCTCGTGGTCGTCCGGCCACGCGCCCACCTCTCGCGCCAGGGCGGTTAGCCCCGGCTCGGCGTCGGGGGCCACGAACAACCCGAGCACGTCGGCCAGGAAGTCGTAGCCGGTGCCGCCGTCCACCGGCCATGTCGCCGGCAGCGTCTCGCCGGCCGCGAGGATCTTCTCGACCACCAGCCATCCGGTGGCCCCCGTGGCCTCACGGAGCCAGCGACAGAAGCCCCCCGGGTCGGCGAGCCCGTCAACGTGGTCCACGCGCACCCCGTCGGCGACGCCCTCGGCGACCAGGCGGGCCACCAGCCCCAGTGCCCACTCGGCCACCTCCGGGCGCTCGACGCGGATCGCGGCCAGCTCGTCGACGGCGAAAAACCGGCGATAGTTGACCACAGCGTCGCCGATCCGCCAGTGGCACAGGCGGTGGTGCTGATCGGCCAGCAACTCCTGCCACGTGCCGCGGCCGGCCGGGTCGGCGCCGGCCGTCCCCCAGCTGAGCGGCACGCGGTGCTCGCCGTGAGCCACGAGCACGTCGCCCTCAAGGGTGAGCTCGCCTGCGGCGGCCACTTCGCCCAGCGGCGCACCGAGCGCCGGCAGGACCACCTGGCCGTGGGCTGCGGGGAGCGCCGGGTCCCAGTCGACGTCGAACACGTGGGCCTGAGGCCCGTTCCGGCCGGTGGCCAGGAGCTCCCACCACGCGGGGTTGGCAGGGTGAGCAGCCTGGTGGTTGGGCACGACGTCGAGCACCAGGCCGAGGCCGCGGTCGTGGGCCGCGTCGGCCAGCTCGCGCAGCGCCGCCTCGCCGCCGAGCGTCTCGTCCACGCGGGTGGGGTCGATCACGTCGTAGCCGTGGGCGCTGCCGGGGGCGGCGGCCAGCACCGGCGACAGGTACAGGTGCGACACGCCGAGGGCGGCGAGGTAGTCAAGCGCGGCAGCGGCCTGCCGCAGATCGACGCCCCCGGTGCGCAGCTGGAGCCGGAAGGTGGCGGTGACCGGCCGGTCAGTAGACACGACTGCTCGTGCGGGCGTCGTCGAGCCGGCGCAGCAGCACCTGGCTGTAGGGCTCGAGCTCGACGATCGTGTTAGCGGTGAGCCGCCCGCGCCCGCTCGCGCGGCCCTCGGCGGCGGTGTCGAACACCAGCTGCCAACGCCGCCCGTACACCGCGGGCAACGTGAACGACGTTCTCGTGTCCGAGGGGCACAGCAGCCACAGGAACGAGTCGTCGACGATCGGGCGGCCCCGGCTGTCCAGCGACGGCAGGGCGAGCCCGTGGAGGAACACCATCAGCGTCCGCTGCTCGGGGTCCTTCCAGTCCTCCTCATCCATCTCCTGGCCGTCCGGTCGCAACCAGGCGAGGTCGGCGATCCCCGTGTCGT
>CAYQMQ010000053.1:0-11484 GCA_964418395.1 uncultured Actinomycetota bacterium | reverse complement strand
ACGTCAACGTCCTGCGCGGCAACAACTTCGCCGAGAACATCTACCCGATCTCGTCCGGGCTGGCGGAGACGGCGCCGATGGCGCCCAACTTCCCGCCCGAATGGATGGAGGCGGTCGCCAAGGTGGTCACCGACCAGGGCGGTCGCCTGTTCTTCTCCACCCACTCGCCGGCGGAGGTGGACCTCGCCGACCGGCTGATCCTGTCCAAGGGGCTGCTGCCCGAGCCGTCCTGTTGGATCATCCTGATCGGCTATCCCTACGACGACGCCACCGACCGCCTGGCCTCATACCTCAAACACCCCGAGGCCATGATGACCGAGCTGATGCAGATCGTGGCCCGCATCCGCGAGATCGACTCCAACGCGTTCATTCAGGTGTGCGCCTCGGGCCGGGCCTCGCACTATCTGGCCACCACGGCGATGCTCATGGGCCTCCACGTCCGGGTGGGCACCGAGGACACCGTGTGGCGCTATCCCCACCGCGACGAGCTGCTCAGCGGCAACCGGGAGATGGTGGAGCGTGCTAAGGCCACCGCCGAAAGCCTCGGCCGGCGCCTGGCCACCCCAGAGCAGTTCCGCGCGATGCTCGGCATGAAATCGCCCACAACGGAATCAGCGGTCTCGACGCATTGACCGGCGCGGCATCCGGGCCGACCATCTCTCTCACCGTCGGCCAGCGGGCCCGACAAACCATACAAAAAGGGGGCAAAGATGACGTCGATCCTTCGCAAGGGCGAGATCCCCTATCCGCCGAGCGGGGTGGGTGACTACGTCGACGAGCTGTACACCATCAACGGGTTCTTCGGCGACTGGGCGCACATGTACCGTCACCGCAACCCAGCCCACCCCAAGAGCTGGTCCGACGACCGGCTCATGTACAACGGCGTCGACCCGCAACACCTGCAACCGACCGATGCCACGGATCCAGCCGGCAGCCCGTTGCGGTTGATGACCGGCGAGGGCATCACCGTCTCGCTGTCACACCGGGCCGAGGCGATGCCATTCGCTGAGAAGAACGTCGACGCTCACCAGACCCGCTTCTACCACCGGGGACAGTTCCTGCTGGAGACCGAGCTCGGCCCCATGGAGGTCGGGCCGGGCGACACGGTGGTCATCCCCCAGGGGCTGATGTTCCGCGAGACGCCCCACGGCTCGGAGAACAGCGTGTTGGTGTTCGAGACCGAGCAGCCCGTTCACTTAGCCGAGGAATTGTGGGACCAGGCGGGCTTCACCGGGTTGTTCATCGACTACTCGGCGATGGAGACCCCCACCCCGCAAGGCTCGCAGGCCCGAGCGGACACCCGCGTGCGCGTGAAGTACGACGACGAGTACCTCTTCCTCGAATACGACTTCGATCCCTGCAGCGACGTGATCGGATGGCTCGGCGATCCGGTGATCTGGCGCATCAACGTGTGGGACGTGCCCGGCATCGGCACCACCCACGGGTTCTTGTCCCCGCCGGCCAACGCGATCCTGTACGGCGAGAACCACTCGTTCTTCTTCAACGTGTTGGGCCCGCGGCCGTTCCCGAACGTGCCCGCGCCCGAGGCGAGCTACGGCCCGCCCGGTCACCTCAACGACTACGACGAGGTGTGGATCAACCACGAGTCCGAGTTCGCGCCGGACACCGCCGGGCATCTGTGGATGTTCCCCCGCACCGTACCCCACCCCGGCTTGAAGCGGCCGCCGGAGTATCCACCCAACCCAGTGCGCACCATCCGGGAGATGAAGCTGAACTTCGACACCCGCGCGAAGCTGCGCTGGACCGACGAGGCCAAGAAGGCCTTCCTGCCCGACCCGCGCGTGGCGATCTACACCAGCTTTTACGGCGCTCACGCCGGCGTGGTGCCGGAGGAAGCCGCCCGGTACGCCAAGACCTGACACCCGGCGACCGACGTCACGAGGGAGACCGCGGTGGAGCTCGACATCGACCGGATCGCCGCCGATCTGCAGGCGGGGCTGATCCCGGCCGAGATCTACAACGACGCCGACGTGCACGCCGCCGAGCGTGAGCGCCTGTTCCCGCGCAGCTGGGTGTTCGTCGCCCACGAGTCCGAGATCCCGTATCCCGGCGACTACGTGGTCCGGTCGGTGTTGGACGACTCGTTCATCGTCGCCCGCGACGAACACGGCCAGCTGCGGGCGCTGTACAACATGTGCCTGCACCGCGGCATGCAGGTGTGCCGCGCCGAGATGGGCAACGCCTCCCACTTCCGCTGCCCGTACCACGGCTGGTCCTATCGCAACGATGGCCAGCTCGTCGGCGTCCCGTTCCACCAGGAGGCCT
The DNA here is from genome assembly GCA_964418395.1 of uncultured Actinomycetota bacterium. Classification (GTDB taxonomy): domain Bacteria; phylum Actinomycetota; class Nitriliruptoria; order Euzebyales; family Egibacteraceae; genus QS-5-72-10. The sequence continues at coordinate 9,198 of CAYQMQ010000053.1, read as the reverse complement.
ACGGCGGGGACGCCGGGCTGTGCAAGGCCGACCTGGCGCTGCTGCAGCCCGGCAAGCTCGGGGTCTACGACGGCCTCGTCTTCGTCAACATGGACGGCAACGCCCCCGAGTTAGCCGACTATCTCGGGGAGTTTCGCTTCTACCTCGATCTGTACCTGCGACAAAGCGAGGCGGGCGCGGAGGTCTTTGGCCCCCAACGCTGGCGGATCGACGCCGACTGGAAGATCGCGGCGGAGAACTTCTCCGGCGACAGCTACCACACACCGCATACCCACCGCAGCATCGTCGACATCGGCATGTTCGGCGAGCCCAAGGCCAACAAACGCAAGCAGGGGGCGCTGTACTTCGCCGACGTGGGCGGCGGCACCACGTACAAGCTGCCGCCGGGGGACTTCGCCGACGGGATGCGCCACGTCGGCTACCCCGACGAGATGATCGCCCGAGCCGAGCGCGCCTGGACCGCGCAGCAGCGCGCCCTGGTGGGCGACGCCGGGTTCATGGTCTCGGCGGCCACGCTCATGCCCAACCTCAGCCTCGTGCACAACTGGCCCCAGGTGGACCAGGACGGCCTGGTGGTGCCGTTCATCTCGCTGCGGCTGTGGCAGCCGCTCGGGCCGGGGCGGTGCGAGGTCAACTCGTGGTTCGTGGTCGACCGGCAGGCGCCCCAGTGGTTCAAGGACGCCTCCTACAAGGCCTATCTGATGTCGTTCGGCTCGTCGGGCATGTTCGAGCAGGACGACGTGGAGAACTGGACGTCGATCACCCACGTCGCCGGCGGGCGCATGGCCCGCAGCCTGCGGCTGCAGAACCACATGGGGCTCGATGCCCACGACAAACCCCTGCGGGAGCCGCTGGCTGACTGGCCCGGGCCGGGTCAGGCCTTCCAGGGTTTTGGCGAGTACAACCAACGTGCCCTGCTGGATCTGTGGCGGCGCTATCTCCAGCATCCCACGGCCGCGGGGGAGCCAGCATGAGTGGACCGGCGCCGTCAGCCGCTGTGGGCGCCCGCCCCCTCGTGGTGCCGGGCGCGGCCGTGCCCTTCACCGAGCCGCTGCACCACCAGGTGCACCAGTTCCTGGTCGAGGAAGCTCAGCTACTGGACGAGCAGCGCTACGACGAGTGGCTCGCCCTGCTCACCGACGACATCGTCTATCGCATGCCGGTGCGGGTCACGACCGCCGGGACCGGCACGGCCAGCACGCGCGCCGACATGGACCATTTCCTCGAGGACCACTATTCGCTGCGCAAGCGCATCGAGCGGCTGCACACCGATTACGCCTGGACGGAGGACCCGCCGTCGCGGGTGCGCCACTTCGTGTCGAACGTGCGAGCCTTCCACCCCGCCGACGATCCCGCCGACGACGTGGTCGCCCGGTCCTACGTGCTGGTGTACCGCAGCCGGGGCGACACCCGCGCCGCCGAGCTGCTGGCCGGCGAGCGCACCGACCGGCTGCGCCCGGTCGGCAGAGGGTGGCGCCTGGCCTGCCGGGACATCGTCGTCGACGAGTCCGTGCTGCGCACCCAGAACCTCGCGATCTTCGTGTAGCGATGGCCGCCACTGAGTCTGAGCCGGACGACGAGCCCACCGAGCTGCGGCTGGTCAACGAGTTCGCCGAGGCCCGCGTCCGCCTGGTGCACACCCGCAACGGGGTGCGGCTGGCCGTCTCCGCGCCGAAGCTGGGCCGCGAGGTCCTGCTGTGCCCGCTGCAGCTCGAGAGCCTCACCTGGCAGTCCCCGGAGACGTTCTCGTCGTTTTTGAGCACGCCGTTCGGTCCCGAGCCGGAGGCGGAGTGACGGCTGTGGGCGCGCTCGACGGCAAGGCCGCCCTGCTCGTCGGCGGGGGGGCGGGTATCGGCCGCGCCGTGGTGGACGCGTTCGTCGACGAGGGCGCCTGCGTGGCGGTCCTCGAGATCGACACGGGCAAGTGCGAGGAGCTCGACCAGCGCGGGGACGGGGTGGTCGCCGTCCAGGGCGACGCGACCACCTGGGAGGCCAATCAGCGGGCCGTGGACACCGTGGTGGATCGGTGGGGCCGTTTGGATGTCGTCGCCACCTTCGTGGGCGTGTTCGATTATCGGACGCCGCTGGCCGAGTTGCCGGCGGAGCGGATCGACGAGGCGCTCGTCGAGATCATGCGCCACAACGTGGGTAGCTGTCTGTTCAGCGTCAAGGCCGCCCTCGACCAGCTCCGCGCCGTCGGCGGGGCCGTGGTGATCACGCTGTCGACCTCGAGCTTCTATCCGGGCCGCGGCGGGGCCTTGTATGTCGCCAGCAAGTACGCCGCTCGCGGGCTTGTGGTGGAGTTGGCCCATGAGTTGGCGCCCGACGTCCGCGTCAACGGGGTCGCGCCGGGCGGGACGCTTGCCACCGAGCTCCGCGGTCTCGGCGCGTTGGGCCAACAGGAGCGCCGTCTGAGCGCTGACCCGAATCGCGCCCAGCATCTGGCCGACCGCGTTCCGCTGCGCACCGCGCTGAGCCCCCAGGACCACGCCGGCGCCTACGTCTTGCTGGCCTCCGACCGCGCCCGCGGGACGACCGGAACGGTCATCCACTCCGATGGCGGGGTGGGTGTGCGAGGTTGACCCGCCGACGAGAGCTCCCGGTGCACGCCGTCATTCTGCCTCGTGGTTTGCGGCAGAGTCGGCGGTCGCCTCGGGCTCGCCGAGGTCGGCCAGGGTGTCCTGAGCCAGTCGGAAGGCCGCGTTGGCCGCGGGTGCGCCGGCATAGACGCCGGCGTGCAGCAATACCTCGGCGATCTCGTCCACCGTTACGCCATGCCGGCGTGCGGCGCGGACGTGCATGGGAATCTCGGCCTCGGCGCCGAGGGCGGTGAGCACCGCCAGCGTCAGCATGCTGCGGGTGCGCCGATCGAGGCCGGGGCGGGCCCACACCGCTCCCCACGCCCACCGGGTGATGTGGGCTTGGAAGGGGGCGCTGAAAACGGAGGCGCGCGCCTGGGCGTGGTCGACGTGCGCGTCGCCAAGGACCTCACGGCGCACCGTCATGCCGATGTCATAGAAGTCGGGTTCGGTCACGCAGGGGCCTCTCACATATCGGGTGCGGTCAGGTTTCCTCTCGCCCGCTGTCGCGGTGGCGGTGTGCGTGGCGGGCGCGGTCGATGAACGTTTCGGCGCTGCCGAGGAAGGTGTCAGGGTCGCAGAGGTCGGCCAATCGGGTGCGGTCCATGTGGGCGGCGACGTCGGCTCGGTCCGCCAGCACCTCGGCCAGGTCGCGGTTTTGGTCGGCGGCGGTGAGGCTGGCCTCGCGCACCAGCTGTTGGGCCGCGTCTTTGCCGAGTGCGGGCGTGAGCGCGTCGACGATCCGCTCGGACAGCATCACCCCGCCGGTGCGCGCCAGGTTGGCCCGCATCTGCTCGACGTCCACGTCGAGACGGTCGAGCGCGTCGACGAGCCAGGCCGCCGCCGAACCGGTCGCGCGCAACAGCTCCGACAGCGGCTGCCACTCAGCGTGCCAGGCGCCCGCGGCGCGTTCGTGTTCGTGGTGGGCGCCCACGGCCAGCAGGGTGGCCACCAGGCCGGGCGCGCGCTCGGCGCTGGCCACGGCGCAGACGCTGGCGATGGGGTTGCGCTTGTGGGGCAGCGCCGACGATCCGCCGCGCTGGGACGTCCCGTCGACGCGCTCGGTGACCTCACCCACCTCGGTCTGGGCCAGCCGCGCGAGGTCGCCGGCGATCTTGCCGACCACACCGGCGGTCTCGCCGAGCGCGCCGGCCAGCTCGGCGTGGCGGGTGCGGACGGTGTGCCACGGCAGCGGCGGGCACACCAGCCCGAGCTCGTCGGCGACGTGTGCCATCACGGTGGTGCCGTGGTCGCCGAGGGTGGCCAGCGTGCCGCCGGCCCCGCCGAGTTGGACCGCCAGCCGCTCGGTGCGCACCGCGTGCAGCCGCTGGCGGGCCTCGTCGAGGCCGGCCAGCCAGCCGGCAGCCTTGAGCCCGAACGTGGTCGGCTGGGCGTGCTGCAACAGCGTGCGCGCCGCCATCGGCGTGGCGCGGTGGGTGTCGGCGAGCTCGTCGAGCCGCCGGCTGGCCATGTCGAGGTCGGCCAACAGCGGCCCCAGCGCCCGATAGGCCACCAGCATCGCCGCCGAGTCGACCACGTCCTGGCTGGTGGCCCCGCGGTGCACCCAGTCGGCGGCCTCGCCGCCGACCTCGGCCCGCAGCGCCGCCACCACTGGAATGGCCGGCGTGCCGCCCGCCGCCGCCTCGACGCCCAGGTGGGCCGTGTCGAACCGGTCGGCCTGGCACGCGGCCGCGATGGCCTCGGCGGCCCGTTGTGGCACCAGCCCCGCGTGGGCCTGGGCGCGGGCCAGAGCGGCCTCCACGTCCAACATCGCCTGCAGCCACGCAACGTCGCTGACGCGGTGGCGGACTTCTCCATGGGCCAACACCCCGTCGAACAGCCCGCCGGGCGTCGGCTCGCCGTCACTGGTCGCCATCGCGTCAGCGGACGTCGAAGAAGACGGTGGCATCGCGGCCCTGCAGGCGCAGGTCGAGGTGGTAGCCGCTGTCGGTGGGCGTCGCCATCAGCGTCTGAGCCTCCTCGGCGCTCAGACGGGCCAGGATCGGATCGGCGGCGTTGGCGGCCGGCTCGTCGGCGAAGTACAAGCGCGTGGCAAGGCGTTGCACCAACCCGCGAGCGAACAGTCCCACCAGGATGTGCGGGGCCTGCCAGCTGTCGCCGGGTCCGGGCACCGGCCCGGGTTTGCGGGTGCGCGCCGCCCACCGGCCCTGCTCGTCGGTGAAACAACGAGCGAAACCGACAAACCCCTCGGCCGGCCCCCGCGGGTCGGCCGGCGACGCGTAGTGGCCGGCCTGGTCGGCTTGCCACAGCTCGATCATCGCGTCGGCGACCGCGTAGCCGTCGCCGTCCACCACGGTGCCGCCCACCCAGAGCACGTTTTGGTCGTCGGGGCCCACCACGTGGTGGCTGGTGTGGCCCATCGCGTCGATCATCGCGATGAACGGACCGACCGTCTGCGAGGGGGTGGGGCCGGTCATGAGCGTGTCCCCGCGTCCGGGTCCTCCATCGGGGTGGCGTCGCGGCCGCGCAACACCACGTCGAACTTGAACGCCAGCGCCCACTCGGGGACGGTCTCGGCCAGGTCGAACTCGCTGACCATCCGCTGACGAGCCTGCTCGTCGCGAACCGATTGAAAGATGGGGTCCTGGAAGAACAGCGGGTCTCCGGGGAAGTACATCTGGGTGATCAACCGCTGGACGAACGCCCGGCCGAACACCGAGAAGTGGATGTGAGCCGGCCGCCAGGCGTTGTGGTGGTTGCCCCACGGATACGCCCCCGGCTTGACGGTGACGAACCGGTAGCGGCCCTCGTCGTCTGTCAAACAGCGCCCCACCCCGCTGAAGTTCGGATCCAACGGAGCAGGATGCCGGTCGCGATCGTGGCGGTAGCGCCCGCACGCGTTGGCCTGCCACACCTCCACCAGCGTGTGGCGTAACGGCCGGCCCGTCTCTTCCAGCACCCGCCCGTGGACGATGATGCGCTCGCCGATCGGCTCCCCGTCGTGCTGAGCCGTCAGATCGGCATCGCTGGGTATCACGCGCCCCTCTCCCAGTGCCGGACCGGTAACCTCCGTCAACGTCTGGGGCATCTCCACCAGACGGTCGGGCTTGCGGACCTGCGTCGAGCGATACGCGGGCGAGTCCAGCGCCGGATGCACATCCGACACCGGCCGGTACCGCGGGGCCGTCGTCCCGGATCGGTCCAACTGGGCCACGCCCGCCTCCTTGCCTACGCCGCCACTACGACATTGAGCCACTGGCCACGCCCCAGCGTGGCCAGTCCAAGATATTCGAGTTCGCGAAGTCATACACAGGGAGTACTGGACGGCAAATTTCTATCGGGCGCGGCTCCGCTGGAGTGACGCCGTTCGCGGGTATCCAACTCCTCTCACCTGAGTACCTGGTCGGCCCTGGCGGGGTACGGACCGGGTTGACCAAGCAGGTGCGCGAAACCGGTCTGGAAGCCGAGCTTTCAGAGCATCCTAACTACGAGAAGCACGCGCCCGAGGGCCGGAGGTTCGATGCGGACGCGGTAATTGGAAGCCGACAGCTATTGGCGTTTCAGGGCCCGCCGTTATGGTGAGCTATGCGCGTCACGGCTTGGCCTTGCTAGCGGCCGGCCCGGTTTGGAGAGTGATCGTGCGACGTTGCCGCCCGAGTCCAGGTCGGTTGTGAGCAGCACCCGTACGCCTGCCATCCGCACGGTCGGCCACAGCACCCTGGCCGCCGAGGAGTTCGCCGCGCTGGTCGGTAGCATGGCCGTTGATGTGGTGGTCGACGTGCGGGCATTTCCCGGTAGTCGGCGCTTGCCGCACTTCTCCGAGGCAGAGTTGGCGGCGTGGCTGCCCGACCACGGCATGGCGTATCGGTGGCTGCCGGCACTCGGCGGGCGGCGCAGAGCCACTGCGGCTTCGCCCAACGTGGGACTGCGCAATGCGCAGTTCCGCGCCTACGCCGATCACATGCGAAGCCACGAGTTCCTGGAGGGTGTCGCCGAGCTCGAGCGGGTCGCCGTCGATCGGGTGGTGGCGGTGATGTGTGCTGAGGCGGTGTGGTGGCGTTGTCACCGTCGGCTGCTGGCCGATCACCTCGTGATGGTCGCGCAGCGGCCGGTGGAGCATGGCTTTCCCGACGGACGGCTCGTGGCCCATCAACCGCTGCCAGAGGCGCGGCGCGTCGGCGACCATCTCGTGTACGACCTCGTCGGAGGGTAGCGGGCCCACCCGCCCCCCGTCCGTTCCGTTCGCGAGGCCGGGCGTCGCGCCAGACATCGGGTCAGGGCAGAGGCGGGCTTCGGCGGGGTCACCACCTCACCGCGGTGGAACGCAAGGGACAGCTGATGACCGGCGCCACTGGACATGACACGAGCATGGCGGCACCCAAGAAGCACTCGACGTCCCCCGATGCCGGCAGTACAGTCGTTTGCAGGAACACCGGAGTTCGTAGCGGGGGACGACGCATGAAGACGACGATTGTGGAACCATCCCAGCTTCATCTTCGAACCTGTGTTCTTACCTTGCTTGCCGAAGAGCCCGCCCATGGGTACGAACTCATCCGAAAGCTCAGCGTGCGCGGACTGGCCGAGGTGGATGCCGGCGGGTTGTATCGAACCTTGCAAGCCATGGCCACGGAGGGACTGGTGGTCCCTCACTGGCAGTACGGCGACTCGGGGCCGGCTCGGCGGGTCTATTCGATCACCGAGCAGGGGCGGCAGTGGCTGCCGCAAGGCGCTGAGGCCGCACGCCTGATGAATTGGCGTCTCGGTCGCCTGCTGACGCACTACCGTCGGGTCACCGGCGAGCTCGCCGAGTCGACGTCGTGACGATCTAGCTCTGGCGGCGGTGGCTAGCGCAACCATGCCCGAGCCCGTGGCCGAACGCGTCGAGACCCACTACGCCGCGGCGCGGCAAGCTGCCCGCGTCGTCGCTCGTGACTATCAGGTGCATGCCGCCACGGTCGCCGTCGCCGACGGCGGCGACCGTGCAGTTCGGGAGACCGGCGCTTCCAACTCGATGCTTGGATCGGGCAACGAATCAGAAAGCTCGCCGGGACGGCGGTTCGCCACGGAGCGCTGAGTCGGGGCCAGCGACTGGCGAGCTCGCCGGCGGTCTGACCGGCGTGGTCGATTGGGTCGCGGGCACCGAGGGCGACAGCGGCGACGGTGAAGCCGTCGAGCAGCGCCAGCAGCCGGTCGGCGTCAGCCTCGGGGGTGAGGCCGGCGCCGTGGGTGACGAGGGCGAGGAAGTGCTGCCCGCTATCGGCCATACCGGGCAGTCTCGAGTGAGGTTGGGATGGGTTGGACGCGTGTGACTCAGAACCGCACGACCGAAATGACGGCTACCCACAGGCCCGCGCCAACGACGGCGGCAGAGCTGACTAGGGGGAGGTGCTGGGCGAATCGGGCAGCGCGGGAGTCAGTCGCTGAGCGATCGAGCAGGAGGCTGCGGCCTCGCACGGTGAGCACGCCGACGAGGGTGAGTGTCACGGCGATGCCGGCCCCGAAGGCGAAGATGAGCGCGAAGCCGAGGAGCGCCCGGCCGGTGAAGATGGCGGTGGAGAGCACGAGGAAGGCGGAGGGGGACGGCAGCAGCCCTCCGGCGACCCCGATCGTGGCCATGCCTCGCAGCGATGTGGGCGTCACGCCGGCAGGGAGCTCGTGGGAGTGGCTCTGGGGGTGGCTGTGGCGCTCCGCCGTGTGGTGGTGTGGCCGGGGCGTGTCAGGATGACAAGCCGTTGGTAGCGGGGCGGGTCGGCGGGTGCGCAGTTGGCGCCACAGCATCGTGCTGCCGAGGAGCATCACGAGTGCCCCTGCTGCGACGGACATGGCGGGTACGGCCACGCCCAGAAACGCCGTGCTCGAGCCCATCAATACGTAAAGCGCGCCGCCGAGCACGACCGCCGAGAGGGAATGCATGGCGGCTACGATCACGCCCACGCTCGCTGCCGCCGGCAACCGGGCGTCAGTGCCGGCGAGGTAGGAGATCATGATGGTCTTGCCGTGGCCGGGACCAAGGGCGTGGAGGATGCCGGCGAGCACCGCCACCGCCAGCGCCCCTGCCATAAGGGGGCCGCTGAGTGCCTGATCGGCCAGGCTCAGAAACCAAGCCTCGTAGCGGTCGAGGTCCACGGCTGCGCCAGGGTCGCTGTCCATCATCTGCCTGCTTGTGCGCTGTCGTCGTTCTGATCGAGATGGCGCCCGGCGGTCTTGCGGAGCAGCCGCAGTGCGGCGGCCATCCCACCGATCGCCAACGCGGCGGCGCCGGCCAGACCGCCTCCCAGGCCCACAGCGCTGCTACCTCCGTCATTGAGGCGCCACCGCTGGCTGGGGTCGTCGGCGGTGAACACCGCCCGTTTGGGGGTTGCGTCCCCCTCGGCGCTGGCGAACGTCCGGTAGGCCTCGTGAACGTCGTGCATCAGCGTCACGGTGACGTCGACGTCGCTGACCCGATCGGGACAGGCGAACTCGTAGCGGGCTCCGTCGCGGACGAGGTCGTCGGCGTCGAGCTCCTTCAGCTGGCAGCGGAGGTCGCCCTGCCAGATGGCGACGCGTTCCTTGCCGTAGTCGGCGACGGGCTGGGCGCCGGCCAGCTCGTTGGCGATCCGTTCCTGCTCTTCGGGGATGAGGATGCCGGCGACCTGTCGCCGCGCCGTGCCCTCAT
>CAYQMQ010000052.1:0-11569 GCA_964418395.1 uncultured Actinomycetota bacterium | reverse complement strand
CGCAGGTGTGCATCACGCTGAGCACGTCGCGCACGCGGCGCCGCTCGAGGGTCCGCTCGCCGCTCAGCGGGTTCACGCAGCCGTTGGCCAGCGTGGCCGCCATCACCGCGAGGTCGCGGCACGTGACCGTGACCGCGCACTGCCGCAAATACAACGCGAGGACGGCTTCCACGTCGCCGGCGAGCATGCCGTTGGCCCGCATCAGGTAGGCGGTGGCCCGGTTGTGGTCGGCCCCCTCGATCTCGTGAGCGAACGTCGCCGCGTCCGGCTCGAGCTGCGGGTTGGCGGCGTAGCGGCGCATCAGGTCCACGAGGCGGTCGAGCTTCTCGTCGACGCCGTCGCCGCGCACCAGATCGGAGGTGACCAGCGCGCCGGCGTTGACCATCGGGTTGTAGGGGCGGTTGCGGCGCTCGTCGAACACGATGGAGTTGAACGCGTCCCCGCTGGGCTCCACGCCGACGTGGGGCAGCACGCCCTCGCGGCCGCGGTCCTGCAACGCGAGCCCGAAGGCGAACACCTTGGACAGCGACTGCAGCGGGAACGCCAGCGTGGTGTCGCCGGTCTCGCACACGGCACCGTCGGCGGTCACCACACAGATCGCGAAGTGGTCGCGCTCCGCGCCGGCCTCTTCGGGGCCGTAGTAGCCGCGGTCGGAGGCGTAGTACTTGGCCGGTCGCCCGGCGTCGGCGTGGCGGCGGTGCAGCTCCTCGAGACGGTGTTGCACCCGCGCGTCGGTCTCACTGCGTGTCATCGCGGACGGCCCACCTCCCCGGGGACGGCGTGACCCTATCGCCGCCGCGTCGCGTGCGAGAATGGGGTCGTGGAACAGACGCGCGTCGACCGATGGCTGTGGGCCGTGCGGTTGTTCAAGACCCGCTCGGCGGCCCAGCAGGCGTGCCGCGGCGGGCACGTGCGCGTCAACGATGCCCGCGTCAAGCCCGCCACCACGGTCAAGGTGGGCGACACCGTCGAGATCAGCGGGTCGAACCGCCAACGGGTGGTCGAGGTCGCCGCCGTCATCGACCAGCGCGTGGGCGCGCCTGCGGCGCGCGAGTGCCTGGTCGACCACAGCCCCCAGCCCACCTCGCGCCAGTTCCAGCCGTCGGTGCCGGAGCGCGAGCGTGGCGCCGGCCGGCCCACGAAACGGGAACGCCGCCAGCTGGAGCGCGAGTGGGGCGCCCGGCGGCGCTGACCGGGCATCGCGGCGGGCTCAGCCCTCGGCGTTCTGATCGTCTGCGCGGGCGGCCTCGTCTGCGGGGACGGTCCCGGTGGCGAGGCGGACCACGAAGCCGTCCTCGGTGGTCACCATCGCGATCTCCGGGCACAGCTGGTGAGCGATCCACAGGCCGAACCCGCTGCCCTCACCCTCGGAGGAGGCCAGGCGCAGACCCGCCAGCGGATCCTCCGGCCCGCCGCCGGCGTCGGCCACCCTGACCGTCACCCGTCCGGGCACGCCCCACCCGCGCACCGAGACCGGCGGCTCGCCGTGCACCACCGCGTTGGTGGTCACCTCGCTGACGGCCAGCACGAGGTTGTCGGCCTGGCCTGACGCCAAGTCCATGCTCTGGCCGAGGTCGGTGACGGCGCGGCGCGCGGCTCTCACGCTCGGGTCGGCCAGGTCGATGGCCGCCGGATGCGCTTCCAACGGATCGGAGACCACCTGGAGGCGGTTGGCCATGAACGTGCGGGGCGGCTGGTAGTGCGGGTTGGGCTGGTGCTCGCCCTCGGTGGTCACGATCACCGGGTGGACCTGCTCCAACTCTGCCCGCACGGCATCGCCCAGCCCGTCGACGTCGAACAGGCACAGGGATCGCACCGGGATGTCGCTCAGCTCCTGGTTGACCGCGGCTTCGTACCGAACCCAGGTGTCGCGGTCCAGGCCCTCCGACGGCAACAGCTCGCCCACGAGGCGCATCGGCGTCAACCCGTCGGTGTGGTCGTACCACGCCGTTCGGAGGGCTTCCAACGCCCCGGGCGGGTGCGGGTACTGCTCGTCGTGGCTGGCGAACACGAGCTCGTCGGAGTTCGCCAGCACCGACCGCAGCAACTCGGCTTGGCGCGGGAACACCCCCACCAGGGTGGGCTCGCCGGCAGCGATCCCGGCCTCGCAGAACGGCACGGACATCTCGAGGAACTCCCGGTCCGAGCCGTAAAAGCCTACGGCGTGGACCAGGCCGCCGGTCTCGGCAGCAGTCGTCGTCATCTCGGCCCCTCCAGCCGAACAGCCTGGAGACCCAACAGGTCGACCAGGCGTGGCACCACCGGAATCGCGGTGCGCAGCTCGATCTCCACGTGGTTTCGGTGCGCGTGGCGTTCCAGGGCCAACAGCCCGCGATGATCGATGAACGTCAGCCCGCTCGCATCCACCACCGATCGCGACCGCTCCCACAACGGGATGGTGCGCTCGAGGGTGGTGTCGAACAGCTCCGTGGCGTGGACATCGACCTCCCCCACCAGCTCGGCGGCGACCTCCTCGACGTCGACTTCGCGGGCGGCATACCACTGGAACGGCGCGGCATGCGAGGTCGCGCCGGGGTGCAGGCAGGCCAGCTCGGCGGCGGCGTCCGCGCCGAGAGTCCGGGTGTCGTAGGCACACATCGCGAAAAACGGGTGGTCGACCATGTAGCGGTCCACCAGGTGCTCATAGGAGGCGAAGGCGTGCCGTTGCGCGGGGGTGGTGACGAGGTCGGTGGCATCGACCACCACCCGCAAGCCGGTGTAGCCCATCTCCAACGCCTCGCGGGTGGCGGCGGCATACGCCGCGACCTGCGCCGAGGGGTCCACCACCTCGTCGGTGATGTAGAGGTCGTCGACGGAACAGGCCATCACGCTGCCCCGGTCGACCCGCGCATCCGCTGCCGCGAGCTCGTCCACATCGCGCAGGTGCGCGCCGTCACGCCGGGCTGTGTACAGCAGCCGGTGGCCTGCCTCCAGCCCCTCGGCCAAGAACTGGCTCGCCCGCTGGCGAAAGGCGGCCGGATCGTCGTAGACCCAGCACATATGCTCTGACCCGCGAGAGCAGGTCGCGCCTCCGGCCGTCGTCGGCCCGGCGCCGGTGGGCACGCCGGCATCGCTGTCGGTCACGTCGATCGCTCCTGGGGGGCACGCCCACCGGAAGAAACCGGAAAGGAGGCCGCGAGGCTCAGCAATACATTCCCCGGTCTACCCGCAGCGACAGGACAGAAACCGGCATATCACCGATGCTCTGCGAGTGGTTTGCCCATACCCGAACCGGCTACGTTCTATGGCGTCGGGTGGCAGTGGGATGGCAGACCCCCTGGCCCGTGACCGTCTCCAAGCCATGCGGACGGGGAACAGAGGACATGCCATGACCACCAGCGGCGAGCCCGGCATCCAGCAGCCAGCGGCCTTGTTGCACGGCGACACCGTGTCCACCGACGCGTGGAGTCCCGCCCGCGGGTGGAGTCCCCGGCCCGATCTGTTCCCGGCCGACATCGATGCCCGTCGTCGCCTGGAGTTCCTGGCCGACGAGCGCTTTTGCACCGCGGTGTGTGCCCATCTGCGGGTCGACACCGAGCCCGCCCGGATGGTGATCGCCTCCGGTGGCCATCCGCCGGCGCTGATCCGCCGTGGCGACGGCGCCGTCGAGCAGATCCCGGGCGACGGCCTGCTTCTCGGCTTGTTCGCCGACCCCCGGGTGACCGAAGCCGAGGTGGATCTGCAGCCAGGCGATTTGGTGCTGGTGTACAGCGACGGCCTCACCGAAGCCCGCCGCGGCCAGCAGCTGTTTGGCGTGGAGGGGCTGGCGGCCGCGGTGGGCAGCGCGGCGAGGTTGAGCGCCGAGGCGCTGGTCGCGCATGTGCACGCCGCTGCGGAGCGGTGGCAGGACAGCCAGCGCGACGACATGGCCGCCCTCGCCGTCGAGTTCCAACCCTGACCGTGTCGCACTGGCCCGTGGGTCCCGCTAGCCCAGGCTGAACGCCGTCGCCACCAGCCGCGGCAACACCTCCCCCAGCGGCTCGCGGACAACGGCGTCGGCCTCAGCGTCGTACGGGGTGGCCTGGGCGTTGAGGATCACCAGCCCGGCGCCGGCTTCGAGAGCCATCTGCGGCAGCGCGGCGACGGGGGAGACCACCAGCGAGGTGCCGGCGGCCAACAACAAGTCGCAGTCCGCAGCCGCTTGCTGCGCGCGATGCAGGTCGTCGGGCGGCAGGCTCTGGCCGAAGGACACCGTGGCGGCCTTGAGCAACCCACCACACGAGCCACAGCGTGGGTCGTCGTCGCCAGCGCGGACCCGTTCGAGCACCGCCCCGATCGGCTGGCGCTGCCCACAGCGAAGGCAGGCGGCCTGGCGTGTCTGGCCGTGGATCTCGATGACCGTGTCCGGATCGCTGCCGGCCGCCTGATGCAGCCCGTCCACGTTCTGGGTCACCAGCGCGACCAGCCGCCCGGCGCGTTCCAGCTCCACCAGCGCGTCATGCGCGGCGTTCGGCTGCGGCGGCGAGGCAGCCGTCTGCAGATGGCCGTGCCACACGCGCCGTCGAATCTCGGCATCCGCCTCGTAGCTGGCGATGTCCGACAGCTGCTGGGCGGCCGGGTCGCGGGTCCACTGACCCTGGGGGCCGCGGAAGTCGGGCACCCCGGAGTCGGTGGACATGCCGGCGCCGGTCAGCACGGTCACGCGGCGGGCCGCGCTCAGCCGCTCGGCGGCTCGCTGCTCGGCTTGCTGTTCGTCGAAGGTGGGCGGGTCAGTCATGGCGATCTCAGGGTTTGCCACAACGGGTCCCGGACACACTGGCCCACCCCCAGTGCGAGACCGGCCGATCGGCCACGGCGCCGCACCCGACCCAGTGCCAGCCACACCCGACCCGCTGCCAGCCGAGCCCGGAGCCCGCGATGCCCTCGAACGTCTTCGTCCTCGGCCTCGACCTGTTGAACTTCGAATCGCTGCTGTCGTTGAACGAGGGCTATCGCTTCCACCGTCTGCTCAGCATCGAGGACCTCCAGCAGGGCGAGGAGATCCCCTTCTCGGAGCTCCTCGAGCAGGCCACGCGCCAACTCGAGGAGTTCGACGGCTCGATCGACGCGATCGTGGGGTATTGGGACTTCCCGATCAGCTCGATGGTGCCGATCCTCGCCGAGCGGTTTGGCCTGCCGGGCGCGCCGCTGACCAGCGTGGTCAAGTGCGAGCACAAGTACTGGGCGCGCCTGGAGCAACAAAAGGTCACCGACGCCCACCCGCGGTTCACCCTCTGCGACCCCGACGACGACGCCGAGTTCGACCAGCTCGATCTGCGCCCCCCGTACTGGATCAAGCCGGTCAAGGCGTTCTCTTCCGAGCTGGCGTTCCGCATCGACACGTTGGCCGACCTGCGCGCCCACCTGCGCGAAGTCCGCGACAACCTCGCCCGCATCGCCGCGCCGTTCGAAGATGTGCTGTCGCGCATCGAGCTGCCGCCGGAGATCGCCGAGGTCGGAGCCAGGATGTGCGTGGCCGAGGAGGCCGCCGGCGGCGAGCAGGTGACCGTCGAAGGCTTCCGCGCCGGGGCCGATGACCCCGTGCGCGTCTACGGCGTGGTCGACTCGGTGCCTCACCCGCAGGTGCGCAGCTTCGAACGCTTCCAGTATCCCTCGCAGGTCCCCGACGCCGTGCAAAAGCGCATGGTCGACATCAGCGACCGCGTCATCCGGCAGATGGGGCTTGCCTGGTCGACGTTCAACATCGAGTTCTTCTGGGACCCCGATAGCGATTCGCTGACGATCCTGGAGATCAACCCGCGCCACTCGCAGTCGCACGCCAAGCTGTTCGAGTACGTCGACGGGGTCGCCAACCACAAGCACATGGTCGATCTCGGCTTGGGCCGCCGGCCGGAGCTCACCGACACCACCGGCCCCTATGCGCTGGCGGCCAAATGGTTCGTGCGCCACCTCGCCGACGGGGTCGTCACCCGCAGCCCCACCGCCGAGGAGGTGACCGCGGCCGAGCGGGCCGTGCCCGGCACCGCCGTGCACCTCCTCGCCACCGAAGGCGCCCGGCTGTCGGAGATGACCGACCAGGACAGCTACAGCTACAAGGTCGCCGAGGTCTACGTCGGCGCCGACGACGAGATCGAGCTGCGCGACAAATACCACCAGTGCCTGGAGATGCTGTCGTTCACCATCGATGAGCCGCTCATGTAGCGAAGCGGTAGCGGCCTTGGACGAACCGCTCACGTAGCGAAGCGCTAGCCCTATGCGAACCGTGTCCACTCCCCACGAGGTCCACCAGGAATCCCACGTGTGGATCCCGCTGTCGGATGGCGTGCGGCTGGCCGCGCGCCTGTGGCGGCCCACGTGGGCCGATGACCATCCGGTGCCGGCGATCCTGGAGTACATCCCGTACCGCCAACGGGACCTGACCGCCCACCGGGACTCGATCATCCACCCCTACATCGCCGGTCACGGCTACGCCTGCGCCCGGGTGGACCTGCGCGGCAGCGGCGGCTCGGAGGGCGTGCTCACCGACGAGTACCTGGAGCAGGAGCTGGCCGACGGCATGGAGGTGCTCGCCTGGCTGGCCGCCCAGGCGTGGTGTGACGGCACCGTCGGGATGATGGGCAAGTCGTGGGGCGGCTTCAACGCCCTGCAGATCGCGGCGCGCCAGCCGCCCGAGCTCGGCGCGATCGTGTCGGTGGCCTTTAGTGACGACCGCTATGCCGACGACGTCCACTACATGGGCGGGTGTGTCCTCGGCGACAACCTCTCGTGGGCCTCGACCATGTTCGCGTTCAACACCACGCCGCCCGACCCGGCCGTGGTGGGCGACCGGTGGCGCGACATGTGGCAGCAGCGGCTGGAGGCCTCCGGGCCGTGGCTCGACACCTGGTTGGAGCATCAGCGCCGCGATGCGTACTGGGCGCACGGCTCGGTGCGCGACGACTACTCCACGGTCCGCTGTCCGGTGATGGGAGTCAGCGGGTGGGCTGACGGCTACTCCAACGCGGTGTTCCGGCTCCTCGCCGGTCTCGAGGTGCCCTTCAAGGGGCTGATCGGCCCGTGGAGCCACACCTATCCCCACGTCGGCCAGCCCGGCCCGGCCATCGGCTTCCTCCAGGAGGTCGTGCGCTGGTGGGACCGGTGGCTCAAGGGCATCGACAACGGCATCGACGCCGAGCCGCCGCTGCGGGTGTGGATGCAGGAGAGCGTCCCGCCCGACACCTCCTACGAGTCCCGACCGGGCCGCTGGGTGGGCGAGCCCGACTGGCCGTCGCCGAACATCGAGCGGCGCTCCCATGATCTGGGGCCGGGCCGGATCGCCGCCGGCGACGAGTCGGCTCAAGAAGCCGAGCTGCGCATCGAGTCGCCGCTGTCGGTGGGGTTGTTCGGCGGCAAGTGGTGCTCCTACAGCGCGCCGCCCGACCTGCCGTTCGACCAGCGCGAAGAGGACGGCGGCTCGCTGGTGTTCGACAGCGAACCGCTCACCGACCGGGTCGAGGTGCTCGGCGGCCCGGTCGTCGAGCTCGACCTGAGCGCGAGCGAGCCGGTGGCCATGGTGGCCATCCGCCTGTCCGATGTGGCCCCCAACGGCGAAGCGACCCGGGTCACCTACGGGCTGCTCAACCTCACCCATCGCGACAGCCACGCCGACCCGAAGCCGTTGCATCCCGACGAGCGCTATCGGGTCCGCGTGCAGCTCAACGGGGTGGCCCAGGCGTTCCCGGCCGGCCATCGGCTGCGGGTCTCGGTGTCGACGTCGTACTGGCCGCTCGCCTGGCCCCCGCCGCAGCCGACCGAGCTGACGATCTTCGCCGGCACCAGCCATCTGGAGCTGCCGGTGCGTCCCACGCGGCCGGACGACGACGCCCGGCTGCCCGAGTTCGGTGAGCCCGAGGGCGCCGAGCCGATCGCGATGTCCACGGTGGAACAGGGCGAGCACCGCTGGAACGTGATCCGCGACCTCGCCAACCACCGCTCGGAGCTGGAGGTCATGCGCGACGAGGGCACCGTCTGCTATGAGGACACCGACCTCGAGGTCACCCAGAAGGCGTGGGAGCGCTACGGGTCCACCGCCAACGACTTCGAGTCGGTCTTCGGCGAGACGATGTGGACGATGGGCTTCCGCCGCGGCGAGTGGGCGGTGCGGGTGGTCACCCACACCCGCCTCACCTGCACCGCCGAGGACTTCGTGGTGCACGCCCGGTTGGATGCCTACGAGGGCGACGTCCGGGTCTACTCGGAGAACTGGTGCCGCCGCGTGGCCCGCGACCACGTCTGAGGCGGGCGCGTCACTCCGCGCCGGTGCGCTGGATGCCCCGCTCGACGGCGTCCACGAGGTAGGGCCGCAGCCGCTCCGGCGGGATGATCGTGTCGATCGAGCCCACGTCGAGGGCGCGCTGCACGTTGTGGATCTCGTCGAACTCGTCGGCGACCTCGCCGAGCTTCTCCGAGCGCACCGTCGGCCGCACCTCGTCGAGCTGCGCCTGCAGCCGCGCCGCCTCGACCTCGTCGGCCTCGCCGCGGCGCTCCTCGAGCTGCTGCACCCGCGGGTCCGCCTCGGTGCGGCGGTTGACCTCGCCGCCGAACACGACCGCGGCGGCCGCCGCCCCGCCGATCACCGAGGCGCGGGAGCCCTCGACGGCGGCGATCTCCATCCGGTCGTTCAAGGTGTGGGAAAAGACCACGAACGCCCCGCCGTGGTAGCGCGACACCACGCAGAACACGATCGGGCCGTCGAAGTTGACCACCGCCCGGCCGATCTCGGCGCCGTACTCGAGCTGCAGCTCGCGCAGCGACTCGGGCGAGCCGTCGAAGCCCGAGAGGTTGGCCAGCACGACCAGCGGGCGGTTGCCGCTGGCGGCGTTGATCGCCCGGGCGGTCTTGCGCGACGCGTGCGGGAACAGCGTGCCGGCCGTCCACTGGTCCGGCCCGTCGGCGGGCCGCAGCCCCCCGCGGGGGATCGGGCGTGACTCGAAGCCCAGCAGGCTGACCGGATGGCCGCCGAGGTGGGCGTCGAGCGCCACCGCCGTCTCGGCGTCGGCCATGTCCGGCCACCGCTCCAGCGGCGGGTGGTCGGCGTCGGCCACCGCCCGCAGCAGCGTGCGGATGTCGAAGGGCTTTTTGCGTTCCGGGTTGGTGTCGTCACCGAAGATGTCGCCGACCCGGGCGAAGTCGACGCCCTCGACGTCGTGGGGATACGGGCGCACGTCCCGCTCGGCGGGGTCGTCGGTCTCGGCCTGGCGCGGGAACCGCTCGCCGGGAGCCACGTAGGCGTGGTCGTAGTGGGCGAACAGCACCTGGATGGCTCCGGACAGATCCGGAGCCCAGTACTGCGCCTGGCCGTTGGGCCCCATCACGCGGTCGTAGCCGCCGATGCCGAAGTTGTCGTCGGCGGACACGCCGCCGGAGTAGTCCAGCGCCTGCTTGCCGGTCAGCACCATGGCGCTGGCCGGGGTCATGACCAAGATCCCCTTGGTGTGCATCAGCATGGTCGCCTCGGCGTTCCAGTACGGCTGGGCGCCCACGTTGATGCCGGTGACCACCACGTTGATCTCGCCGCCGGCCTGGGTGAACTCCACGATGCGCCGCAGCGTGGCCGCCACCCAGTCCATGTTCTCGGTGCCGGAGTCCATGGCGATGCGGGCGCCCGCCGACACCGCGAACCACTCGACCGGCACATTCAGGCGCTCGGCGAGGTCGAGGGCGGCGATGATCCGCTGGCACTCGGCACCGGTCAGCGATCCCAGGCCCTTGGTGGGGTCGCCGAACAGCCCCACGCGGGTCATGCCCTCCGGATGTCGCTCGGTGGGGGTGGTGACCGTGCCGACCACGAGGCTGGCCGTGTTGGCGCCGTAGGGACGGTCGACGGGCGCGAGCGAGCCGTCCGCGTCCAGGTCGTACTCGGTGAACGCGCCCACCGGGGCGGTCTGGGGCTCGCCGTCGGGGTGTTGCAGCAGCTGGGGGACGAGCTCGTAGGGGTAGACGGTGCCGCGCCGCCGCGCCCGCAACACCTTCTGGGTCATCTCGTCGATGGGCTGCAGCGGCTTGGTGGGCGGGTCGGTCAGCCGCAGCGTGAGCCCTTGCCCGGGCGGCCGGGACATGCGGGCGGCGACGTCGCGGCGGCCGCCGTCGGGGGTGACGAGCTGGGCCTTGACCATCACCTGGTCGAGGCCGAGGTCCTCGGTCATCGGCGCGAGCGCCCGCATCAGCGGGTCGAGCTCGTCGACGGGGATGTCCACCGGCGGCCACACGTGCAGCACCACCCGGTTCCACTCGGGGCGCCGCTCGGGCGGATACTGCGCCCGGGCCTGGCGCAGATCGACGATGCACGCGGCGAAGACGCGCTCCAGCTCGGGCAGGCTCGTGATCCGCCCGTCGGCGTCGCGCACGGGGGTGAGGTCGCGGACCTCGCCCATGGCGAACAGCCGCTCGTCGGCCGGCGTGTCGCGGGCCACCGCCCGGAACAGATACACCTCGTCGGCCGAGGGGAGCCGCGCCAGGTCGAAGTGCTCGAAGCGCCACAGGTCGAGCCGGCCGGCGATCAACGGGTGGATCCCGCGCAGGTAGCGGCGTTCGACGAAGCCGTCGTCGCTGCGGCGGAACGTCAGGTGGTTCGCCGGCTGGGCCTCGCCGGCGGCCGGGGTGATCGAGAAGGTCACCCGCCGCAGCTGCGAGCCCTCCGGCAACGCGTCGAGCGCGGCGCGCAGCTCGGCGGCCAGCTCGTCGCCGCCGACCGGTGAGCCCGGCCAGGCCACGTACACGTCGGCAACGGCGCCGGCCCCGTCGCCGGCGGCGTCCGCACCGTCGTTGGCGGCGTCCGCACCGTCGTTGGCGTCGCCGTCGTTGGCGTCGCCGTCGGCGGGCGAGCGCGCGGCGAGCTGCTCGGCGGCGGCGACCGCGTCGGCGAGCCGCTGGCGGGACGTCGCGATCGCCACCACCCGCCCCCGGCCGCGCGGGTCGACCACCTCGGCGACGACCGCCTCGTGGTCGCCGACGGCGGCCGGGTCGATCCGCTCGATGCGCCGGTTGCGGTAGTACCGCCGGGTCAGCACCTCCAGCACCGGGGACACCCCGCCGCCGGCGACCAGGGGGTCGGCGAGCATGCCCAGCACCGGCTGGGGGATGGCGACCAGCGCCTCGATGTGGTCGTCGCGGTCGGGCGCGTCCGGCTGCTCGACCAGCGGGGCGAGGTGCTCGCGCACCCGCTGATACATCTCGGCGCGCTCGCGCTCGAGCCGCGGATGGTCGAAGCAGCGGTGGCGGGCCTGGCGGGCGAGGTCGCCGATGACCGGGTGGCGCACCTGGGTGGCCCGGATCAGGTGGTCCAGCGTCTCGCGCAGCCGCTCGCTGCGCTCGGCATCGGGCGGCTCGGCGGCGCGCAGCCGACGGTCGAGCAGCGCCAGCAGGGTGGGAACCTGCTCGCCCGAGCGCTGCTGGGCGAGGTGGATGCGGTACAGCGCCTCCTCCAGCTCGGGGGTCCGCTCGAGCTCGTAGACCTGGTAGTGCGCCAGCGCGCGCTCGAGCTTGACCCGGAAGCTGTCGGGCAGCTGCTCGGCTTCCACGTCGAGCGAGCGCAGGTAGGCGTGCAGGTACTCGCGGGCGGCCCGCGCCTCCTGGCGGTCCTCCTCGTCGC
>CAYQMQ010000051.1:0-11571 GCA_964418395.1 uncultured Actinomycetota bacterium | reverse complement strand
AGCCGAACCCCTCGTAGTTGGACTGGATCAGGCTCACCGCCCGACCCGCGGCGTCACCGGCGACCACGAGGACCGTCCCCCCGTAGCGGGACCGGCCGTGACCGGGATCGCCGGCCCGCGCCGCGTCGAGCCCGTCGGCGATCCGGTCGAGCCGCACCGGGTCGAGCAGCGCCTCCGTGTCGATGGTCATCGCGGCCGGATCGGCGACGTGGGCGTGCGCGTCGGCCAAGCCCTGTTTCGTCGCCTCGATCTGCCAGTGCAGTGCCTGCGGATCGTCCGGCTCGCGCCGAGCCACATCGGTGCGGCTGATCAGCTCCAGCGCCACAAGCGCGGCCACTCCCTGCCCGTTGGGTGGCAGCTCGTGCACGACGCGATCACCGGCCGGGGCGCTGAGCGGCGTGACCCACTCGGGCTCGTGGGCTGCGAGATCGGCCACGGTCAGCGCGCCCCCCGTCGCGCTGGCATGCGCGGCCAGACGCTCGGCGAGCTCGCCCCGGTAAAGCGCCTCCCCGCCGCTGTCGGCGATCTGTTCGATCGCCGCGGCGTGATCGGCGAGCACCACGCGTTGGCCCGGTGACGGCGCCCGCCCCTCCGGCAGGAAGCAGCGGGCGAACTCGTCGAAGCCGGCGAAGGTCGATGCGGCCCGCTGCCAGGCCGTCGCCGTGACCGGCCCGACCCGGAAGCCGTCACGCGCCAGGCGGATCGCGGGCTCGGCCAGCGTCGACAGCTCCAGGCGGGCGAAGCGCGCGTGCAGCGCCGCCCAGCCCGAGACCATGCCGGGGACGGTCACCGTGTCCCAGCCGCGGTGCGGCATCGCCTCGCGGGCGCGCAAGCGACCGGCGTCCAACCCGGCGGGCGACCGGCCCGACGCGTTGAGCCCGTGCAGCCGGTCTTCGGTGTCGCTGACCAGGGCGAAGGCGTCGCCGCCGAGGCCGTTGCCCGTGGGCTCGACGACCGTCAACGCCATCGCGGCGGCCAGGGCGGCGTCCACCGCGTTGCCGCCGCGCTCGAAGACGGCCAGCCCAGCGCTCACCGCCAGCGGCTGTGACGTAGCGACCACCGCGTCGGCGCACACCGGTTCGCGGCGGGAGGGGTACGGCAGGCTCCAGTCGTCGGCGCGCATGCCGCTCAGGCCGCCCGACCGGTCCGCACGCCGCGCCAGCTGTCGACGAGCTCGCGGTAGCGACCGCCCTGCTCGACCAGCTGCCCGTGCGGTCCGCGCTGCACCAGCCAACCGTCGTCGAACACCCACACCTCGTGGCACTGCTCGGCGGTCGACAAGCGGTGGGCGATGATCAGCGCCGCTCGGCCTGCCACGAGCCGGGCGAGGGCGGCCTGCAGGCGCGCCTCCGTGGCGGGGTCGATCGCCGAGGTGGCCTCGTCGAGCACCAGCAGGTCGGGGTCGGCCACGAACGCCCGCGCCAATGCCACCAGCTGCCGCTCGCCGGCGGACAGGGCGCTGCCGCGCTCGCCGACCGGCGTGTCGACACCGGACGGCAGCGACGCCGCCCACTCGGTCAGGCCGAGCTCAGCCAGGGCCGAATCGACGTCGCCCCGGTCGGCGTCGGTGCGCCCCCGCACGATGTTGCCGGCGACCGTGTCGTCGAACAGGAAGCCTTCCTGCGGGACCATGATCACCCGGCGTCGCAGCTCGGCGAAGGGCACGCGGTGCAGCGGCACGCCGCCGAGGGCCACCTCGCCCTCTGTGGGGTCCATGAGCCGGGCGACGAGCTTGGCCAGCGTGGTCTTGCCCGAGCCGGTCTCGCCGACCGCGGCGACATGGCGGCCGGGTGGCAGCTCGGCGTCGACGCCGCGCAGCGCGACCGTGCCGTCCGGATAGCGGAAGCCGGCTCCGGCGATGGTCAGCGTCGGGCGCTCGGCGGACAACGCGGCGGCTGGCACCGTGCCGACACCCGGCTGCCCCGGATCCGCCGCGCCGGCAGGGTCCACCACGTCGGGCTCAGCATCGAGAAGGTCCAGCGCCCGGCCCCACCCCGCGACCGCTGTCTGCGCTTCGCTGAGCACTTCGGTGGCGACCTGCACCGGCGAGACGAACAGCGACACCAGGAACAGGAACGCCAGCAGCTCCCCGGCCGTCATCGCGCCGCCGAGACCCATCACCACGCCCATGACGACCGCCACGCCGGAGGCGGCCGCTGCCACCGTCTCGCCGGTGGAGAACAGCAGGGAGGCCAGCCGCCCGGCGCGGAAGGCGGCACGCTCGTGCTCGTGGATGGCCTCCCGCAACCGCTGGTTGGTGCGGTCCTCCACGCCGTAGGCCCGCACGCTCTCGGCGCCGCCCACGGACTCGGCGAGTCGCGACAGCAGCGCGCCCATGGCCTGGCGCTCGCGGCGGTAGGCCGCCACCACCCGGGGCAGCCCGACCCGCAGCACCACCACCAGCGGGACGAAGACGGCCAGCACCACCAGGGTCAGCGTGAGCGAGTACCACGCCATCATTCCCACCGCCAGCACCAGCTGGGCGGTGTTGACCAGCAGGGTGACGCCGCCGTGCTGCAGGAACCGGCTGACGCGGTCGACGTCGCCGGTCACCCGGGACACGAGCCCGCCGCGCTGCTCCTCGGCCTGGTGCAGGATCGACAGGTCGTGCAGCCGCCGGAAGGCGGCCACGCGCAGCTCGTACAGCGCGGTCTCGCTGACCCGCACGAGCCGCGAGTACATCCCGTAGCCGGCCACCCCGGCCACGAGCACGGCCACGGCGGCGCCGACGAGAGGCCACGCCACCGCGCTCGCGTCCGGGCCCGACGGTGCCAACAGCGCGTCGTCGACCACCCGCTGCACCGCCACGGGGGGCACGAGCCGCCCGGCGGTTGCGACCAGGCCGAGCACCAGGGTTAGGGCGAGCCCCTGGCGGACGCTGGGCGTGGCCCGCAGCCCACGGAGCACGGTGCGAAGGGCCCCCTGGGAGCTGCCCTGGTCGAACCCGGCCAGCCGGTCGGGCGGCGGTGTCGGCGCCGTCACGGCTTCCCACCTCTCCCGGGCCCTCCGGCCGACGCCGCGTGCACGATCGCCCGATAGCCCGGCTCGGCCAGCAACTCCTCGTGACCACCGACGGCGACCACCCGTCCCTGTTCGAGGTAGACGACCTCGTCGGCCATGCCGATGGTGGCCATGCGCTGTGCCACCGTCACGATCGTGGAGGGCAGATCCGCGTCCCGCAGCCCGGCCAGGATCCGGGCTTCGACGGTGGGATCGACGCTCGAGGTCGCGTCGTCGAGCAACAACAGGCGTGGCCGCCGCACCAGCGCGCGCGCCAGGGCGATGCGTTGCCGCTGCCCGCCGGACAACGACAGGCCACGCTCACCGACCACGGTGTCGTACCCGTAGGGCAGGCCGCGGATGAACCCGTCGGCCTGGGCCAGGGCGGCGGCCCGCGTGACCTCCTCCTCGGTGAACGGCTCACCGAGGGTGATGTTGTCCCGCACCGTATCGTGGAACAGAAACGCCTCCTGGAAGGCGACGGCGACGTCGCGCCGCAGCTCGGCGACATCTGGCAGGGCAATCCCGTCGAGACGCACCTCTCCCTCCTGGGGGTCGTACAGGCGGGCGGCGAGGGCGAGCAGCGCGCTCTTGCCCGCGCCCGTCGGACCGACGACGGCGACCACCCGTCCCGGCCGCACCGCGAGATCCACGGCCTCCAGCACGGGGCGGTCGGTGCGGTCGTCGAACCGAAAGGTGAGGCCCTGGCCATCCAGGGCGGCTGGCCCGTCAGCGGCGAGGCCCGTCCCAGTCCCTGCGGGGAGCTGCTCGTCAGCGGCGAGCACCTGATCGACGCGCTCGGCGCCGGCCACAGCGCTGGGCAGCTCTTCGAGCACGATGCCGATCAGCCGAACCGGGAAGGCGATCAGCGTCATGAGATAGGAGAACTGAACCACCTCGCCGGTTGACACCGCCCCCTCGGCGATCCGCCAGGCTCCCACCCCGAGGATCGCCAACACCCCCAGCTGCGGCAGCGTGTCCATGGTGGGGCTGAAGACCGCACGGATGCCGCCGAGCCGCACCAGAACGTCTCGCAGCCTGGCCGCTTGATGGGCGAAGCGGTCGCTTTCGGCTTGCTCGCGACCGAGCGTTTTGACCACCAGCGCCCCGTCGATGACCTCGTGCGCCACGGCGGCGGTGTCGCCGCGCCGCTGCTGGGCTTCGCGGGCGGGCTGTTCAGCCGCGCGGTTGTAGACGGCGTTGATCACGATGATGGCGGGCAGAAGCAGCGCCCCAACGATCGCCAGGGCCCAGTCGGTGAGGGCCAGGGCCACCAGCGCGCCGACCAGCATGACGCTGACGCCGACGGCGAACGGCAACGGCGCGATGGGCCAGAACATCATCTCCGCGTCGGCGTTCGCGTGGCTGAGCAGCTCGCCGGTACGTCGACGCCGATGCCATGACAGCGCGAGCTGCTGATAACGCTCCCCGACTACGGCGCGATGCTCTGCCTGCAAACCGAGCTGGAGCTTGAACGCCCACACGCGTCGCAGGATGATCCCGAGTGATTTGGCGACGCCGACCCCCAGAATCGCCGCGAACGCCAGCGCCAGCGTGGCAGCCGACGCCTCGCCGGTGTTGAAGGCCGGCACGATCACCCGGTCAGTGACGGCGCCCAGCACCAGCGCGGAGCCCAGTATCCCTCCCGCGAACAGCAGCGAGCCGGCCAGCGAAATCGCCGCGTGGCGAGGCCGGGAGCGCAGCGAGCGCCACAGCAGCACGGCACCGCGGCGAGCGACGCTGCGCGTCGGATCCGCGGCGCCGACGGCGGGGGACGAGGGAGGAGCAGCCACAGCCGCACCAGATTAGCGGTGAGGCTGGGACCCGGACCGGCGCATTACGCCACCGTCGGGACGTGCTGGTGCGGCCAGCGCCTCATCCACAGCGTCGACGAGCGCGTCGCGCTCCGCCCACAACGCCGGGAGCACCGCCTGGTGTTCGCGGAGACGCCGGCCGCTTTCCCGGGCGGTGCGCAGCGCCTGGAGCCGCTCGAGGAGGCTCAGGGCGATCAGCCCACAGCCGGGGCCGGCGGCGGCGGTCACCAGGGTGGGCTCGCGCAGCCCACGCCGGCGGCCGAGCCACCACCGCAAGGCCCCCCAGGACGCCGGCAGCGCGACCATGCCGGTGAGCACGCGCGCCGTCCCTCGCATCGCCGCAGAGGCCCGGCGCTGCCCAGCCGCCCACACCAACCCCACGGCGGGTCCGTTCACCGCCACCCCGACCGCAGCCAGCGGGACGATCCCGGCCAGGCCCGCCAGCGTGGTAAGGCGGCGGCGAAGGACCCGCGGGGTCAACGTGCCGTCGACGAGATCGGCGTCGGTCACGCCGAGCAGCGCGAGGGCGTCGTGGTAGATCAGGAAGCGGCGCACGACCTCGGCTTGGGCCTCGAGCGGGGCGGCCACCAGCGCACGGGCGCGGCGCTCTAGCGCGTCCAGGCTCGGCTGCCAGCCGCGCGGGGCGTCACGCGGCCGCAGGGTGATCTCGGCGGCGCGGGTGGCGACCAGGGCGACGTCGGCGTCGTCGTAGTCGAGGGCGGCCTCGGCGAGCCGGTCGCGCAACAGCTCGGTGAGCTGGCGGGCCTGGTCGCGCTCGTCGGTCGAGTCCGCCCCGGCGAGATGGTGGTCGAGGTCGACCGGCTCGCCGACCCGCACGAGCGCGCGGCTGCGCGGCGAAGCCTTGGCGGTGTAGACCAAGCCGACCGGCACGATGCGCAGCCCGCGCACGCCGCGGGCCCAGGCCCCGAGGGCGAGCCGTGCCGCCCCGGTGCGCAGCTCGGCCACGCGCGGTTGGTCGTGCGTGGTGCCCTCGGGGAACAGCGCCACCGCTTGGCTCCGTGCGAGGGCGTCCTCGCAGGCGGCGAACACGTCGACGTTGCGCGTGGTGTCGCCTTCCCCGGTCCGCTGCACCGGCAGAACCTCGAAGAAGTCGAGCAGCCGCGCGGCCACCGGGTGCTGCCACAGGGGGGCTTTGGCCAGGAAATGCGGGGTCCGGGGCGCGGCGTACACCACCAGCGCCGGATCGAGCAGCCCGTTGAAGTGGCTGGCCACGATCAGGGTGGGGCCGGCGGCCGGCAGGCGGTCGCGGCCCACGATCTCGACGTCGCGGAACCACACCGCCATGACGGAGCGGGCGAGGGCCTGGCCCAGACGGTCGGCAGCGGATCGCATCGCCGGAGATGTTATGTCGTCATCCGTCGGTGTGGAACGAGCGGGCAGCGCTCACTGCGCGATCGCCCACACCAGCCAGGTGGCCAGCATGATCGTGCCCACGCCCAACTCGACCAGGATGCCGAGGCCCAGGCCCCGGAGAACGGCGATGGTGTTGCGCCACGCTTGAGCGGCGTCGTCAACCCGCGCGAGCTCGGCGACCCAGACGCCGGCCAAGGCACCGATCGGCAGTCCCAAGGCCGGCAGCACGATCGCGCCGACGATCCCCCCGGCGGCCGCGGCGGCGAGGGTGGGCAGCTGGGCGCCGCGCCGGGCGCCGCTGCGGACCGGCATCACGATGGTGGCGGTGGTGCCCAGCACGGCGAGCACGGTCATGACCCCGAAAGCCACCGCGCCGACGGTGCCGAACCCACCCACCAGGCCGTACACGAGCCCGGCCAGCCAGACCACGCCAAGCCCCGGCCACACCGGCACCACGGTGCCGACGAGCCCGAGCAGCATCGCCGCCCCGGTCAGGATCTCCAGCCAGGGCACGCCGGGTCGCCTCTCACGCCACCGGGGCTGTCACGACCGGAGTTGTCACGCCCGCCACCCGGTCACAGAGAGGAACGCTCGGCGCGAGCGGGAGCCACCCGCACGTGGAGTCGCAAGGCCGACCGCAGCCCGGCGCGGCGCGCGGTCTCGGCAGCCGCGGGGCTGGCATCGCCGCCCGCGCCATCGGCTCGGCGCGTGTCGGCAACCAAGCACCAGGCGTCCTCGACCTCGTGGCCGGCCGCCCAGCCGGCGGCGGCTCGCGCCAGCGTGCCGGCCACGTCGACGTCGCCGTCGGCGACGGCCACATCCGGCAGACCCATCCAGCCTCCGTCGATGACCGCGCGGGCAACACCCGCCAGGCGATCGTCGATCCAGGCGGTCACGAACGCGGTCGGGGCCTCCACGCGGGCCAGCGAGGCGGCGGCGGCCTCACGGGCGCGTCGGCCTCTGCCGGTCAGCGCCGACCAGGCCTCCAGCCACCGGCGGTCCGCGGTGTCGAGGATCGTGACGGAGGCGTCCGCGGCGGTGCGGACCGTCCGCAACGACTCCAGCGGGCCGGTGCGGACCTCGGCGGGATGGCGCGGCGACCATCCCCGTTGGGCGAGCGCCGCCTCGACACCGCGGGGTTGGGCTGCCTCGCTGATCAACACGCTCGGGGACAGCCCCGCCTGGGTGTAGTAGCGGTGCGTGCCGTCGAGGCGCACCTCCAACGGGACGCGCTCGCCTTCGGTGCGCGGCCACGCGCTGGTGGCGTGAGCCGGAAGACCCGGCCCGTTGCGCAACCGCCAGCCGTCGAGCTCCACCATGGACCGCGGCGGCCACGTCCGCGCGAGCAGCTCGGTCAGCTCGGCGGCGCGATCACGATCCAGCAGCACACGCCGGTACCGCTCCGCTTCGTTCTCGCGGCCCCGGCGTCCCCCCGCCGATGCTCGAGAGCTCACGGCGCCTCCGCTCAGATCCGGCAGGTCGCCACGCCTCGCTTCACCAGGTACTGCTGGTGATAGTCCTCTGCCGGCCAGAACGTCGCGGCCGGTTCGACGCTGGTGACAACCGGATGGGCGTAGGCGCCGGACTGGTTCCGGGCTTCGACGGCGCTCACCGCCGCCAGCCGCTGGCGGTCGTCGTGGACGAAGATGGCCGACCGGTACTGGGTGCCCACATCGGGTCCCTGCCGGTTGAGCTGGGTGGGATCGTGGCAGTCGAAGAACACGTCGAGCAGTTGCTCGTAGGAAACCACGGCGGGATCGAAGGTGACCTGGCAGACCTCGACGTGGCCGGTCTTGCCGGTGCACACGTCGGTGTAGGTGGGGTGGTCCAGGTCGCCGCCCATGTAGCCGACGCTGGCGTCGACCACGCCCTCGGCGTTGCGGAAGGCGACCTCCACCTGCCAAAAACACCCGGCACCGAACGTCGCGGTCTCGGCGGTCATCGTGCGCTCCTCTTCGCTGGACCCGTCCCGTCCATCCTATGCGACGCGGTAGCGGCCTGAACCAGCCGCTCAAGTAGCGAAGCGGTAGCGGCCTGAACCAGCCGCTCAGTCCTCGAGCTCGCGACCGCGAGTCTCGGGGATCAGCGCGAAGGCCGCGGTGACGAGGGCGGCGGGCAGCGCCACGGTGATCGCGCCGCCGGCCGCCGAGTCGGTGGCGTCACTGGCGAAGCCGAAGGCCATCAGCCCGCTGACGGCGCCGACGACGCCGGCCACCGTCAGCCAGCCGGCGGCGGTGGCGCGCACGCGGGTGGGGAACAGCTCTGCGGCGAGCGCGCCGGTCGGGGGGGCGTACGCCGAGGAGGCGAACAGCACGGCCAGGTATCCGCCGATCAGAGCGGGCACGCTGCCGGAGTAGGTCACGGCTGCAGCGACGGCGAGCGCGATCTGGGCCGCGGCGGCGGTGACGCGGCGTCCCAGCCGGTCGGCGCCGTAGCGGCCGATCACCAGCCCGATCGCGCCCAGGGGCGCAGCCCCGGCCACCGCCGCCCCCACGACCACCGGCTCGACCTCGAGGACGTTCTCGCCGTAGACGAACAGCAGCCCGGTGGCGGGCCCGGCGACGAACGCCACCGCCAGCGTGGTGGCCGCCAACACCCCGAGGTTGCGCCGCAACGGGGGCCGCCACGGCGCCAAGAGGCCGGGCCGGTACGCGGGCAGCGCACCGACGAGCCCTCCGGCCGGCGGGGCGCTGCTCGGCGGGGCGCTGCCCGGCGGCGGGACCGGCGACGGGCCGAGCAGCGACGTCCCGGCGCGTTGCCACCGAGCGAAACGAGCCGGTTCGGGCACCACCCGCCACAGCAGCGGCAGGCCGACCACCAGCAGCACCAGCGCCAGCAGGAACAGGCTCCGGAAACCGATCAGGTCGGCGAGCACGGCACGGACCACGGTGACCGACCCCGACCCGATGCCGTAGCCGACGGTCACCGCGCCCATCGCCGCCGAGCGGTCACGGGCATCGGTTTCCTCGGCGGCCACCACCCCGGCCAGCGCGTTGACGGCGCTCAGGCCCGGCCGGGCAAGCGCCAGCGCCGCGACGAACCACCAGAAGCTTTGGCTTCCCGCCGCGGCGGCGGTAAGCGTCAGGCCCACGCCGAGCAGCACCAGCAGGGTGCGCCGCCGGCCGACCCGGTCGGCGGCCGCCGCTAGGGGCAGGCCGACGAGGGACGCCAAGCGGATGGTGGCCAGCCCGGCCCCCAAGGCGGTGAACGACAGCCCGGCGGCGCCCGCCAACGTGGCGTCCTGCGGGTCGCGCTCCCCGAAGGCGGCCGCGACGTCGCCGAGGGCCACCACCGCGGTGAACTGCGCGAAGCCGGTGATGAGCGAGGCCGCGGTCGCGGCCATGACCGCCCGGTTGGTCAGCAGCCGCGTGACCTGGCGCCGCTTGGGCGGCGAGGCGTCAGGCACAGAGGACCCCTGTGGTGCAGGCGAGGGCGGGGTTGACTATCGTGCGGCGATCATGCGACTGGGAACCGCCAGCGGGACGCTGACCACGTGGCCGGGAACGCCCTATCCGCTCGGTGCCACCTGGGACGGTCGCGGGACGAACTTCGCGCTGTTCGCCGAGCACGCCGACGCGGTGGAGCTGTGCCTGTTCGACGACGGCGACGAGACGCGGGTGCCGATGGGGGAGCGCACCGCGCTCGTGTGGCACATCTACGTGCCCGGCGTCGGGCCGGGGCAGCGGTACGGGTTCCGGGTGCACGGGCCCTACGATCCCATGTCCGGCCACCGTCACAACCCCGCCAAGCTCCTGATCGATCCGTACGCCAAGGCTATCGAGGGCGAGGTCACCTGGGACGACGCGGTGTTCGGCTACCCGGTGGGCGGCGACGACCTCGAGCGCGACGAGCGCGACAGCGCGCCCTTCGTGCCGAAGCCGGTGATCGCCAACCCGTTCTTCGACTGGGGCGACGACCGCCATCCGAAGACGCCGTGGAGCGAGACGATCATCTACGAGGCCCACGTGCGGGGGCTGACCATGCAGCACCCCCGCGTGGAGTCGGAGCTGCGGGGCACCTACGCCGGCCTCGCCAGCCCACCGATCATCGACTACCTCGTCGATCTCGGCGTCACCGCCGTGGAGCTGCAGCCGGTGCACCACTTCGTCCACGATCACTTCCTGGTCGCGAAGGGGCTGCGCAACTACTGGGGCTACAACTCGATCGGCTATCTCGCCCCCCATGCCGACTACGCGGCGTTCGGCACCGGCGGCGAGCAGGTCTACGAGTTCAAGTCGATGGTGCAGACGCTGCACAGCGTGGGCATCGAGGTGATCCTCGACGTGGTCTACAACCACACCGGCGAGGGCAACCATCTCGGGCCGACGCTGGCGTTCCGGGGGATCGACAACCTGCACTACTACCGCACGGTCGACGGCGACCACCGCCACTACATGGACTACACCGGCACGGGCAACTCGCTGGACGTGCGCACCCCCCACGTGCTGCAGCTGATCATGGACAGCCTGCGGTACTGGGTCACCGAGATGCACGTGGACGGCTTCCGCTTCGATCTGGCGGCCACGCTCGCGCGCGAGTTCCACGACGTCGACCGGCTCAGCGCGTTCTTCGACATCATCCAGCAGGATCCGGTGATCAGCCAGACCAAGCTGATCGCCGAGCCGTGGGATGTGGGCGAGGGCGGCTATCAGGTGGGCAACTTCCCGGCGCTGTGGACCGAGTGGAACGGCAAGTTCCGCGACAACGTCCGCGAGGTGTGGCACGGCTACGCCGACAACCTGGCCGAGTTCGGCTTCCGCCTGTCGGGCTCGTCGGACCTGTACGCCCACAACGGGCGGCGCCCGTACGCCTCGATCAACTTCGTCACCGCCCATGACGGCTTCTCGTTGCGCGACCTCGTGTGCTTCAACAACAAGCACAACGAAGCCAACCTGGACGGCGGCGAGAGCGGCGAGGACCACAACCGCTCCTGGAATCACGGTGTCGAGGGCCCCACCGACGACGAGCAGATCAATCGGCTGCGGAGCCGTCAGCAGCGCAATCATCTCGCCACGCTGCTGCTCAGCCAGGGCGTGCCGATGCTGCTCGCCGGCGACGAGGCCGGCCGCAGCCAGCGCGGCAACAACAACGCGTACTGCCAGGACAATCCCCTATCGTGGATCGACTGGGCGTGGCTGCGCCGCACGACGGGACGAGGCGGACAGCCGTCGATCGACGGCGTGATGGAGACAGCCGGTCCGGACAAGTCGCTGGACTGCACCCCGTCACCGGGGGAACGCCGGGCGCTGTACGAGTTCACCCGCGAGCTGATCGCCTTGCGTCGGGCTCATCCGGTGTTCCGTCGGCGGCGATTCTTCATCGGCGTGGACGACACGGGGATCGCCGACCTCGCCTGGTTGCGACCGGACGGCCAGGAGATGGA
>CAYQMQ010000050.1:0-11579 GCA_964418395.1 uncultured Actinomycetota bacterium | reverse complement strand
TCTCAGCCGGCTTCTTGGTGTAGGACTTGTGGGGGAAGATGTTGATCCACACCTTGCCGCCGCGCTTGATGTGGCGGGTCATGGCGATACGGGCGGCCTCGATCTGGCGGTTGGTGATCCAGCCGGCCGTCGTGGCCTGCAAGCCGAAGTCGCCGAAGCTGACCTCGGTGCCGCCTTTGGCCATCCCGGCCATGCGGCCGCGATGCTGCTTGCGGTAGATGACGCGCTTGGGTGCGAGCATGGGGTTCCTCCTCGGCGACCGCGGGCGGGCGCGGCTCGGGCGGCCTCAGGCGTCGGGGGGCTCGTCCGACTCGGCGGGTTCGGCGGGCTCCTCGCCGCGGGCCGGCGGCTCGGGCTGCGCCGGCTGTTCGGTGCTCTCGGGCTGGTTGGGCTCGGGCGCCAACGGATCACGGACGGGCTGGTCGCCCACCTCGGCAGCGTCGCTGGCGGAGACGTCGGTGGGCTGTGAGCCGTGAGGGGCCTCCGGCACGGTCTCGGTGAGCCGTTCGCCGGCGGCGTCGCCGAAGCCGACGGTGCCGCCGCCGGCGTCGCCGGCGCCCTGGGCCGGATCGGCGGCCTGGTCGGACTCGGCCGCCTCACCGGCCTCGCCGGTCCTGGCAGCGGCCAGCTGCTTGGCCCGCTCCGCTTCCTTGCGCTGGCGCGCGCGCTTGAGCTGCTGCTCGCGGCGTTCGCCGGAGGGCAGCTGCTCGCCAGTGTAGATCCAGACCTTCACCCCGATGCGGCCGTACGTGGTGCGGGCCTCGTCGAGGCCGAAGTCGATCTTGGCGCGCAGGGTGTGCAGCGGGACCCGCCCCTCCCGGTACCACTCGGTGCGGCTCATCTCGGCGCCGCCGAGGCGGCCGGAGCACTGCACCCGCACGCCTTCGGCGTTGGCCTTCATCGCCGCCTGCACCGCTCGGCGCATGGCGCGGCGGAAGCTCACCCGCCCGCGCAGCTGCTCGGCCACGTTGTGGGCGATGACCTGGGCGTCCAGCTCGGGGCTCTTGATCTCTTTGATGTTGAGCTTGACCTGCTTGCCGGTCATCTTCTCGAGGCGCCCCCGGATCGCCTCGGCCTCAGCGCCGCGGCGGCCGATCACGATGCCCGGCCGGGCGGTGAACACGTCGATCGTCACCCGCTCGCGGGTGCGCTCGATGTGGATGCTCGAGATGCCGGCATGGCGCACGCGCTCGCGGATGAACTCGCGAATGCGCTCGTCCTCGATGACGTAGTCGGCGTAGTCGCGCCCGGCGATCCACCGCGAGGTGTGCGGCTTGATGACCCCGAGGCGGAACCCGTACGGATGGATTTTCTGACCCACGGTCTGACTCCTACTCGTCGTCGCCGGCGGCGTCGGGGGTGCGCGCGGCCGGAGCGGCCGGCCGCTTGTCGGCGGGCAAGCCGACGCGGATGGTCACGTGGCTGGTGCGCTTGCGGATGCGGGTGGCCCGTCCCATGGCGCGGGGTTGGAAGCGGCGCAGCGTCGGGCCCTCGTTGATCAGCACCTCGGAGACCACGAGGTCGTCCGGATCCAGATCGTGGTTGTTCTCGGCGTTGGCGACGGCCGAGTCCAGGGTCTTGCGCAGCGGGTCGGCCGCGGCCTTGGTGGACACCTGCAGCAGGCGGCGGGCCTGGTCGACGGGAAGTCCCCGGACGTGCCCGGCGACCTGACGCAGCTTGTCCGGCGCGGTGCGTTCGAACTTGCTGGTGGCCTTGGCCTGCATCGTCTCGCTCCTGTGTCGCCGCTCCGGCGGGTTGCCGGGGCGCCCGGTGGCTATCGCTTGCGGCCCTTCTTGGCCTGTTGCTTCTCGCCGGCGCCACGCCACTTGATCGCACGGGTGGGGGCGAACTCGCCGAGCTTGTGGCCGACCATGTCCTCGGACACGTAGACGGGCACGTGCTTGCGCCCGTCGTGCACCGCGATGGTGTGGCCGACCATCTCGGGGCCGATCTCCGAGCGCCGGCTCCAGGTGCGGATGACCTTCTTGTCGCCGGCGGCGTTGAGCCGCTCGATCTTCGCCGCCAGGTGATGGTCGACGAAGGGGCCTTTCCTGAGACTGCGTGGCATCGTGGGAGCTCCGGGTCGTGGTCGGGACGCTCACCGGCGGCTGCGCTTGCCGCGCCGGCGGATGATGTCGCGGTCGGACGCCTTGTTGCGCTTGCGGGTGCGGCCTTCCTTCTTGCCCTGAGGGTTCGTCGGCGGCCGACCACCCGAGGCGTGGCCCTCACCGCCGCCGAGCGGGTGGTCGATCGGGTTCATCGACACCCCGCGGACCTTCGGGCGCCGGTTCTGCCAGCGGCTCCGGCCTGCCTTGCCGCCTTCCACCAGCTCGTGCTCGGCGTTTCCGACCACCCCGATGGTGGCACGGCAGTCGGCCTGCACCAGGCGGATCTCGCCGCTCGGCAGGCGCAGGGCGGCCTGGCCGCCCTCCTTGGCCAGCAGCTGAACCCGGGCACCCGCGGACCGGGCCATCTTCGCCCCGCCACCGGGGCGCATCTCGATCGCGTGCACCGTGGTGCCCACGGGGATGTTGCGCAGCGGCAGGGCGTTGCCGGTGCGGATGTCGGCGCCTTCGCCGGACTCGACGTAGTCGCCGACCCGCAGGCGCTCCGGGGCGAGGATGTAGCGCTTCTCGCCGTCGACATAGTGCAGGCGGGCGATGTTCGCCGAGCGGTTCGGGTCGTACTCGATCTCGGCGACCTTCGCCGGCACCCCGTCCTTGTTGCGGCGGAAGTCGACCTGGCGCAGCTTGCGCTTGTGCCCACCACCCTGGCGGCGGGTGGTGATGTTGCCGTTGGTGCTGCGGCCGGCCTGCTTGGGGTTGGGCTTGGTCAGCGGCTTCAGCGGGCGGTCGGTGGTGACCTCCTCGAAGGTCTTGCCGCTCATGTACCGCCGTCCGGCCGTGGTCGGCTTGTATCTGCGGACTGCCATCGTGGGTGCTCCGTGGGATGGGGGCTGGCCTCGCGGCCGCTTGCCGCCGAGGCGTGGCGGCCCGGCCGGTTCGGGGCTAGAAGCCGAGCTCGAAGATGTCGATCGCGTCGCCCTCGCGCAGGGTGACGACGGCGCGCTTGACGTCGGGGCGCTTGCCCTCCTGAAAGCGGAAGCGCTTGCGCTTGCCCTTGCGGTTGAGGGTGTTCACCTTCTCGACCTTCACGTCGAAGATGGTCTCCACGGCCTGCTTGATCTCGGTCTTGTTGGCTTCCGGGGCCACCTCGAACGTGTAGCGGCCCTCGTCGAGCAGCGCGTAGCTCTTCTCGCTGACCACCGGGTGCAGGATGACGTCGTGTGGCGTTTGCATGGGGTGTCTCCCGTCCGTCGCGCGTGCTAGCGCTGCGCCGCGGGTGTGGCGTCGGTGCTGCTCGGCTCGGGGTCGCCGGCGCGGCGCCCGGTTCCGATCAACGGCAGGGCGGGCTCGGCGAACACGACCAGGTCGCTGCACAGCACGTCGTAGGCATTGAGCTGATCGACCGGGCTCACCGTGACCCCGGGGAGGTTGCGAAACGACTTCTCGGTGGGGCCGTGGCGGTCGGCGAGCACCACCAGCACGCGACGATCCGTGCCGCCCAGGGCCGCCAGCAGGTCCGCGGCCCGGCGGGTCTTGGGCTCGTCGAAGGCCAGATCGCCGACCACGCGCACCTGCTGCGAGCGCGCCCGGTCGGACAGCGCTGAGCGCAACGCGGCACGCTTCATCTTCTTGTTGACCCGCTGGCCGTGGTTCTGCCGGCCGTCCGGGCCGTGAGCGACACCGCCGCCTTTCCACTGCGGCGAGCGGGTCGAGCCCTGCCGGGCGCGGCCGGTGCCCTTCTGCCGCCACGGCTTGGCGCCGCCGCCGGCGCGCTCACCACGGGTCTTGGTCTTGGCGGTCCCCTGGCGGGCGTTGGCCAGCTGGGCGGTGACGACCTGATGCATGACGGCCACGTTCACCGGGGCCCCGAAGACCTCGGGATTCAGGTCGACGGTCCCGTCGGTGTCACCGGCCAGCGTGTAGCGATCAACGGTCAGCTGGGGCTCGGCCATCACGACTCACCTCCGGTGCGGGCGGGGGCCTTGGCGGTGTCGCGGAGCAGCACCACCGCGCCGTTGCCGCCGGGCACGGCGCCCCTGACCAGGATCAGGTTCCGCTCGGGGTCGACGCGCACCACTTCGAGATTGCTCACGGTGACTCGCTCGCCCCCGGTGCGGCCGGGCATCTTCCGGCCGGGGAACACCCGCGACGGCGTGGCGCACGCTCCGATCGCGCCCGGCTTGCGGTGCACCTTGTGGACCCCGTGGGTGGCGCCCTGGGTCGCGAACCCGTGCCGCTTGATGGTGCCGGCAAAGCCCTTGCCCTTGCTGCGCCCGGTGACGTCCACCCGATCGCCCGCGGCGAACTGGTCGACGGTCACCTCGTCGCCCGGGCGCACCTCGGCGTCGAGCTCCACCTCCATCAGGTGCCGGGTGGGCGTCACGCCGGCCTTGGCGAAATGGCCGGCCAGCGGCCGGTTGGGCCGCTTCGTCGAGCCGTAGCCGATCTGCACGGCCGCGTACCCGTCACGCTCGGGCGTCCGGACCTGCACCACAGGGCACGGCCCCGCGGTGATCACCGTCACGGGGATCACACGCGCGTTCGCGTCGAACACCTGGGTCATGCCCAGGGTCTTGCCGAGAATCCCCTTGCTCGCCATCGTCGCAGCCTCTTCCTACAGCTTGAGCTCACTACAGCTTGATCTCGATGTCGACGCCGGCCGGCAAGTCGAGGCGCATGAGCGAATCCACGGTCTTCTGGGTGGGGTCGTGGATGTCGATCAGGCGCTTGTGGGTGCGCATCTCGAAATGCTCGCGGCTGTCTTTGTCCTTGTGGGGCGAGCGGATCACGCAGTAGGTGTTCCGCTCCGTCGGCAGCGGCACCGGGCCGGTGATCCGCGCGCCCGTCCGTTCGACGGTGTCGGCGATCTTGCGGGCCGACTGGTCGATGATCTCGTGGTCGTAGGCTTTCAGGCGGATGCGGATCTTCTGTTGCTCGGCCATGTCGCTCTCTCTCTGCGGTTAGGTGGAAACGTGGCGGCGGCTCGCCTATTTGAGGATCTTGGTGACCTGGCCGGCGCCGACGGTGCGCCCACCCTCACGGATGGCAAACCGCAGACCCTCTTCCATCGCGATCGGCGCGATCAGCTCCACCGTCATCGTGGTGTGATCGCCCGGCATCACCATCTCGGTGCCCTCCGGCAACGTCACCGTGCCGGTCACATCCGTCGTCCGGAAATAGAACTGCGGCCGATAGTTATCAAAGAACGGCGTGTGCCGACCACCCTCATCCTTGGCCAACACATACACCTGCGCCTCGAACTGCGTATGCGGCGTGATCGAACCCGGCTTGGCCAACACCTGCCCACGCTCGACCTCGTCCTTTTTGACCCCACGCAACAACACGCCGACGTTGTCGCCAGCCCGACCCTCCTCGAGCTCCTTGCGAAACATCTCCACGCTCGTCGCCGTGGTCTTGACCGTGTCGCGCAACCCCACGATCTCGATCTGATCGCCCGAGTTGACCACACCCTGCTCCACCCGGCCGGTCACCACCGTGCCCCGACCCGTGATCGAGAACACATCCTCCACCGGCATCAAAAACGGCTTGTCCACCGGCCGATCCGGCTCGGGAATGTGACTGTCACACGCCTCCAACAGATCCAAAATCGCCTGCTCCGACTGCTCATCACCCTCCAACGCCTTCAACGCGCTGCCCTTGATCACCGGGATCTCATCACCCGCGAAATCATACGAACTGAGCAGCTCCCGCACCTCCAGCTCCACCAGCTCCAACAACTCCTCATCATCGACCATGTCCGCCTTGTTCAAAAACACCACCAACGACGGCACCCCCACCTGCCGAGCCAACAACACGTGCTCCCGCGTCTGCGGCATCGGCCCATCCGCCGCACTCACCACCAAAATCGCCCCATCCATCTGGGCCGCACCCGTGATCATGTTCTTCACATAATCCGCATGGCCCGGACAATCCACATGCGCATAATGCCGATTATCCGTCTCATACTCCACATGGGCCACCGCGATCGTGATCCCCCGCTCACGCTCCTCCGGCGCCTTGTCGATCGCATCGAACGCCATCGACTCCACCGACGCGTTGCGCTTGTTCAACACGCTCGTGATCGCCGCCGTCAACGTCGTCTTCCCATGATCAATATGACCAATGGTGCCCACATTCAAATGCGGCTTGCTCCGCTCAAACTTCGCCTTGCCCATCGTGGTGCTCCTGTGCTCAGGTGTCGCGTCGGGTTCGGTGGGCGCGGTCGTCGGCGGGCGGCGCACCGTCCGGCGGCGACCCGTGGGCGGTCGGCCCATGCAGCACGCGCCACCAGTGTCGCAGGTGCCCTGCGGCGGTGGCGCGGTATTGCGGCGCCGCGGCGTGGGCGCGGCGGTAGCGGCGGGTGGATTCGAACCACCGACCTCTCGATTATGAGCCGAGCGCTCTAACCGCTGAGCTACGCCGCCGCGTCGGTTGTGCGCCCGGGCGCGGCCCGGGCCGAGCCCCCCAGCGGAATCGAACCGCTGACCTTCTCCTTACCATGGAGACGCTCTACCGACTGAGCTAGGGGGGCACGGCCGAGTCGCGGCAAGAGCGACCCGAGCGTCCGACAGTATGAAGAGACCCCCCGCCTGCTGCAACCGGGGCTGCGAGCGCCACCGGTGGGCACACTGGGCGGTGATGGACACCGACCACCCCGGCGAAACCCCGCCGCACCGCCCGTCGGCACCGGAGCTGCCGACGGCCTCCGAGCAGGCCCGGCGCCTCGACCGCCGGGTCAAGCCCCTGTGGATGGTGGCCGGGCTGTTGACCCTGCTGCAGGTCCTGGCCGTGGTCGGGCTGCTCGACTTCCTCGTGGGACACCCGCTGCAGGAAGGACGGGTGACCGCCGGGGTGGCGCTGGTGGGCCTGGTGGTCGTGGTCGTCGTGCCGTTCGTGCGCTACTCGCGGTGGCGCTACGCGCTGCGCGAGCACGACCTGTGGATCCGCCAGGGGTTGCTGACGGTGACGGTATCGGTGATCCCCTACCGGCGCTTGCAGTTCGTCGACACCCGCCAGGGCCCGTTGGACCGATTGTTCGGCCTGTCGCAGCTCGTGGTGCACACCGCCGCGTTGGGCACCGCCGGCCGCCTGCCGGGGCTGGACAGCGAGCACGCCGAACGGCTGCGCGAGACGTTGGCCCAGCTCGAACCCGATGACGCGCTGGTCTGACCCGCCGTCGAAGCGCCCGGCGAACGCGTCCGGCGACGGCGGGCATCGACGGGGGCCGGCTCCGGGCGATAGGGGCAAGGCCTGGGGGGGAGACCAAGCCGGGCTTCCCATCCCCCCGCCTCCTGTGGGCCGGCCGGCGGCGTCACCGGCCGGCGAGGCGCGCGATCAGGGGGCCGCCACCGAGCGTGGGGGCGACGTCCCGGGAGCCAGCGACGGCACCGCCGAGTCCGAGCAGCCGCCCTGGCTGGAGCCCGAAGGCCTCGGCGGCCAACTGCATCCCGCTGCCATCGGGGTGTGGTCGCTGCAGCTGCTGGGGGCGCTGGCTGCTGTGGCGGTCATCAACATCGTCAACCAGGGCGGGGTGGGCGGATTCATGGCGGTGGCGCTGGTGCTGGTGATCGCCGCGCTGGCCTTGGCGGTCAACGCCGTGCGCTGGTCGCGGTTCCGCTGGCGCCTGACCGACGACACGCTGATCATCTCGCAGGGCCTGATCCAGCGGCACCGCCGCGTCATCCCGTTGGAGCGGATCCAGAGCGTGGACGTGGTGCGCCGGATGAGCCACCGCCTGTTCCGGGTGGAAGCCCTGCACGTCGAAGCGATCGGCGCGGGCGACACCGAAGGCCAGCTCGACGCCCTGCAGCCGAGCGTCGCCCGCCGGGTGCGCGCCGCGCTGCTGGCCGGCCGCGACGCCGCCCGCCGGGGTGACGACCCCCGGGCGCGCGTCAGCGCCGCGCTGACCGACGACGACCGCCCGGACCGCCTCGGCGACGCCGCGCCCGACGACGGCGAGGAGCTCGTCCACTGCCGGCCCGCTCAGCTGATCCGCGCGGGCGCGACCGAAGCCAACGTCACCGTGCTGGCGGCCGCTGCCGGGTTCGGCTGGCAGCTGATGTCGGACCGGGTGGAAGAGCTCGCCCGGCGGGTGCCGGCGGCGCTGGGCCCCGGCGTGACGGTCGCCGTGGTGTTAGGGCTGCTGCTCGTCGCGCTGGTCCTGTTGATCCTCGGGCAGCTCCTCACCTACTGGAACTTCCGCCTCACCCACACCGAGACGGAGCTGCGGATCCGTCGCGGCCTGCTGGAGCAGCGCTTCGACACGGTGCCGCTGCGGCGGGTGCAGGCGCTGCGCATCGAGGAGAACGTGCCGCGGCGCCTGCTGGGCTACGCCTCGGTCAAGGCCGACGTGGCCGGCAAGCCCGGCGGCGGCTCCACCGGCACCGACACGCTGCTGCCGTTCGGCACCGCCGCCGAGGCCCGCCAGCTGGTGGCCACGATCCTGGACGATCCCGCCGCGACCGCGGTGACGCTGCACGCCATGCCGCAGCGGGCACGCGCCCGCCGCCGCGTCCGGGCGCTGCTGGTGACCGTGGTGCTGGCCACCGCCGCCGTCGTCGTGTGGGGCTCGCCGGGGCTGTTCGCCGCCCTCGTGGTCGTGCCAGCCATGGCCGCGGCCGACGCCGCCTACCGCGCGCTGGGCTGGGCCCGCGACCACGGGCTGTTGGTGGCCCGGGCCGGATGGTGGACGCGGCGCACCGCGTTCGTGCCCGAGCACCGGCTGCAGACGCTGGCGCGCACCGCCACGGTGCTGCAGCGCTGGCGGGGCCTGGCGACCGTCGAGCTGCAGATCGCCCGCAGCCCAGGCCTGTGGTCGGGACCGCGGTGGATCGATCTGGACGCTGGCGAGGCCGACCGCCAGACCGTGGAGCTCGCCCAGGGGTTGCCGGTGGCGCCGCCGGCCGGCGGTCCCACGCCCCGGGGCGCCCCCGCCCGATCGGCAGCGCCGTCGGCGCCGTGACGTCTCACCCCTCTCGTACCCTCCCCTCTATTCGCATCGGGAGCGCGGTGGACTGGGACAAGGAGGGAAACAATGTCGATCCGTCGGACGAATCCGCGCAAGCAGGGAGAGATCGGATTGGGCGCCGCCATCGCGTGGTTCTCGAGCCGTGGTTGGTGCGTGTCGATTCCGCTGGCCGACAACCAGCCCTACGACCTCATCGCTGACGACGGGAGCGGGCCGCGTCGGGTGCAAGTGAAGACCGCGACGCATGTCACCCCTTACGGACGGTACACCGTCCCCCTGCGCACGTGTGGAGGGAACCAGAGCTTCCACACCGCCAAGCCCTTCGACCCGACGACGAGCGATCTGCTGTTCGTCCTGACCGACGACCGCTCGCAGTACGTGATCCCCACCGACCAGATCACCGCCACTCGGGAGATTTGCTTGGGCGCGGCCTATCAGCAATACCGAGTGGACGACGACGGCCCCGGCACAGAGCCGGGGCCGGGAACCGAGGAAGGCATCGTGGTGGGAGGAGGATTCGAACCCCCGAAGGCGTGA
The DNA here is from genome assembly GCA_964418395.1 of uncultured Actinomycetota bacterium. Lineage (GTDB taxonomy): Bacteria > Actinomycetota > Nitriliruptoria > Euzebyales > Egibacteraceae > QS-5-72-10. The sequence goes on along the minus strand of CAYQMQ010000050.1, from coordinate 2,009 downwards.
GCCGGCGGAATTACAGTCCGCTCCCTTTGGCCAACTCGGGCATCCCACCAGGTTGCGAGCTGGAAGGGTAGGCTCGCTGATACCCCCCTGCAAGCCGCCGCAACGCCGCGATACGGGAGGTGCGATGGCCAGCGAGCACAGCTTCGACGTCGTGGTCGAGACCGACCGCCAGGAGGTCGACAACGCCCTCAACCAGGCCCGCAAGGAGGTCGGCCAGCGCTTCGACTTCAAAGGCACCGGCGCCGACCTGGCGTGGTCCGGCGAGCAGGTCGTGATCACCGCCAGCAGCGAGGAGCGCGCCGAGGCCGCCCTCGGGGTGTTCAAGGACAAGCTGGTCAAGCGCAAGGTGAGCCTGAAGGCCCTGGAGCACTCCGACCCCGAGCCGGCCGGCAAGAGCAACTACCGGATCACCGCGTCGTTCCTGTCGGGCATCCCCGAGGACAAGGCCAAGGCGCTGGTCAAGCAGATCAAGACGTCCAAGCTCAAGGTCACCCCGGCGATCCAGGGCGACAAGCTGCGCGTGTCGGCGAAGTCGAAGGACGCCCTGCAGGAGGCGCAGGCGCTGCTGCGCAACAACGACCAGGACCTGCCGCTGGAGTTCACCAACTACCAGTGACGGCGCACCCGCCGGCCGACGCCGGTCGGCTACGCGATCTGGCCCATGTCGCGGGCGATCTGCTCCAGGTTGCGCACTCGCTGCTCGGTGGGGGGATGGGTGCGGAACAGCTTGCCGACCCGCCCCATGCCGCCGAACGGCGCGGAGATGTACAGCGAGCTGTAGGCCGACGAAGCCTCGGCGGGGGTGCCGCCCACCCCGCGCTGGGCCAGCTGCTTGCTGCCGGACTCGAGCTTTTGCAGCGCCCGGGCCAGGGCCAGGGGCTTGCCGCACAGCTTCGCGCCGGCGGCGTCGGCCTGCGTTTCCCGGCTGCGGGTGACCGCGGCCTGGATCACGAACGCCGCGATCGGCCCGAGGATGATCATCGCCAGCTGCGCGGCGAAGTTGTCGCGGTCCCCGCCGCCGAACAGGAAGCCGAGCCGTGACAGGAACACCACGGCGGTGGCGATCGTCGCCGCCACCGAGCCGATCAGGATGTCGCGGTTGTAGACGTGGGTCAGCTCGTGGGCCAGCACGCCTTCCATCTCGTCGGTCTCGAGCAGGTCGATCAGCCCCTGGTTGACGCACACGGCCGCGTGGCTGGGGTTGCGCCCGGTGGCGAAGGCGTTGGGCTGCGGGCTCGGGCTGACGTACAGCGCCGGTTTGGGCTGGCCGGCTTGCTGCGCGAGGTTCTCGACCAGGCGGTGATACCAGCCGTAGGAGCTCTCGTCGGCCGGCTTGGCGCGCGCCATCTTGATGGCGATCTTGTCGGAGAACCAGTACGAGCCCACGTTCATGGCCAGCGCGATGCCCAGCGCGATGTACAGGCCGCCGTCGAACAGCGACCCGACGAACAGCAGCAGCGCCGTCAGCAGCGCCAGCAGCACCCACGTCTTCATCGAGTTGAACATTCCCGAGGCTCACCTCCCGAGCCGACCGGCGGTGCGGTCTCTCTCAGGGGTTCTGATACCCCACCGTCGCGGTCCCATTCCCACAACGTGTCCGGCGTCTGCGGCATTCCCCTGGCGGCGCCGCGTGGCGACCGCGAGTCGGGTTGACCCGACCGTGGCTCCGATGGTGCGGCGCCACGGTCGGAGGAATCATGGCACGGGGCGGGCGGAGGCGCGGCTGCGCGGTCAGCCGCCGACGGCGAGCACCGCTCGGTCGGCCACGCCGGTGATAACCGGCGCCAGCACCCCGAGGGCGACGGTGAGCAGCGCCAGCCCGCCGACGGTGAACCCGAGCGCGAAACCGGGCCGGACCGGCTCGGGGTCGGCGGGTTGAGCCATCCACATGGGCTTGGCGATCCGCAGGTAGTAGAAGACGCTGATGACGGTGTTGACCGCCACGGCCGCGGCCAGGACGTAGCCGCCGGCCTGGCCGGCGATGCCGGCTTGCACCGCCACCCAGAAGA
>CAYQMQ010000049.1:0-12029 GCA_964418395.1 uncultured Actinomycetota bacterium | reverse complement strand
CAGTACCCGGGTCGGGCCATCATGGGAGGAGGACACAGGCCTTCTTCCTTTCGGGCCGAGGTCGCCCACGGCCCGCATAGGGTGTCGGTCGGCGACGACTAGGTGATGTCGGCACCCAGCCTAGGCGGTCGGTTCGGCGCCGTCGGAGCCGGGCCGCAGCCGGTTCGCCGCGGCGGTGACAGCCAGACCGATACCGACATGAGAACAGAGGACGTCCCGGTGACCACCCGCGTTCGCATTCGTGTCGAGGGCGTCGTGCAGGGCGTCGGGTTCCGCCCGTTCGTGTTCCGCCTCGCCGAGCGCGCCGGGGTGGCGGGCTTTGTCGGCAACGACGCGGGCGGGGTCTTTGCCGAGATCGAGGGCGAGCACGGGGCCGTCGACGACGTCGTCGCCACACTCCGCGACCGGCCGCCGCCGCTGGCGGTGGTCGAGGCGGTGCACGTCGAGCCCGTCACCCCGACAGGCGAGACGGGCTTCGCGATCGCCCCGAGCGAGGCCCACGGTCACCGTGACACGCTGGTGTCCCCGGATGTCGCCACCTGCGCCGACTGCCTGGCCGACCTGTTCGACCCGGCCGACCGCCGCTACCGCTATCCGTTCACCAACTGCACCAACTGCGGGCCACGCTTCACCATCGTCCGCGACGTCCCCTACGACCGGCCCAACACCACCATGGCCGGCTTCGAGATGTGCGCCGCCTGCGCCGCGGAGTACACCGATCCCCGCGACCGCCGCTATCACGCCCAGCCGGTGTGCTGCCCCGCCTGCGGCCCCCGGCTGGCGTTCACCGACGCGGCCGGCGCCGTGGCCACCGCCCAGGACGGGCTCGCCGCCGCGGTCGCCGCGCTCAGGCAAGGGGCGGTTGTTGCCATCAAGGGCCTGGGGGGCTATCACCTCGCCGCGCTCGCCGCGGATGAGGACGCGGTGGCCACCCTGCGAGCCCGCAAGCACCGCGAGGACAAGCCGTTCGCGGTCATGGCCGCCGATGCCGAGGCCGCCGCGCGCCTGTGCCGGGTGGATGAGACCGAGCGGGCGCTGCTGGACAGCCCGCGCGCGCCGATCGTGCTGTTGCACCGCCGGCCCGATGCCCCCGTGGCGGGCGCGGTCGCCCCCGGCAACCGTGAGCTCGGGGTGATGCTGCCCTACACGCCGTTGCACCACCTGCTGCTGGCCGATCTCGGTGCCCCGGTCGTGCTGACCAGCGGCAACGTCTCCGACGAGCCGATCGCCTACCGCGACGACGACGCGCGCCAACGCCTCAGCCCCATCGCCGACGCCTTCCTCACCCACGACCGGCCGATCCACATGCGCACCGACGACTCGGTCGCGCGGGTGGTGCGCGGCGCACCGATGCTGCTGCGGCGCGCGCGGGGGTACGCGCCGCAGCCGGTGCCCCTGCCGCAGACGTGCCCCCGCCCGGTGCTGGCCTGCGGCGCCGAGCTCAAGCACACCTTCGCCCTGGCTCGCGAGCGGCGCGCGTTCGTCTCCCACCACATCGGCGACCTGGAGAACTACGAGACGCTGCGGTCGTTCACCGACGGCGTCGCCCACTACCGCCGCCTGTTCGACATCGCCCCGGAGGTGGCCGCCCACGACCGCCATCCCGAGTACTTGTCGACGAAGTACGCCGCCGAGCTCGACGACGTCGAGCTCGAGCCCGTCCAGCACCACCACGCCCACATCGTCAGCTGCCTGGCCGACAACGGCCGGATCGACCGCGTGATCGGCGTGGCCTTCGACGGGCTCGGGCTCGGCTGTGACGAGACGATCTGGGGCGGTGAGATCCTGCTCGCCGACGCGGCCGGCTTCGAGCGGGCGGGCGCCCTCGAGGCGGTGCCCTTGCCGGGGGCGACCGCCGCGATCCGCCAGCCGTGGCGCATGGCGGCAGCGTGGCTCGATGCCGCCTACGACGGCGACCCGCCCGGCGATCTGGAGGTGGCGCGACGCAACGCGGCGCGCTGGGGAGACGTCCTGGCGGTGGCCCGCAGCGGCGTCAACAGCCCGGCCACCACATCGATGGGCCGGCTGTTCGACGCCGTGGCTGCCCTGGTGGGCTTGCGCGACACGATCACCTACGAGGGGCAGGCGGCCATCGAGCTCGAGCAGCGCGCCGACTCGGCCGAGCCGGCTGCCTATCCCCTGCCGGTCGCTGAGACGGACGGGCTCTTGCGCCTGTGCGCGACCGAGACGATCCGAGCGGTGGTCGACGACGTCCGGGCCGGCGTGCCGGTGCCGACCGTGGCGGGACGGTTCCATCGCGGGGTGACGGAGGCCGTGACGGCGGCGTGCCGGGCGGTGCGCGACCGAGCCGGCCTGTCGACCGCCGCGCTGTCCGGGGGTGTCTTCCAAAACCGGCTGCTGGTCGAGGCCGCGTCGGCCGCCCTCGAACGCGACGGCTTCGAGGTGCTGCTGCACCGGCGGGTGCCGCCCAACGACGGCGGCATCAGCCTCGGCCAGGCCGCCGTGACGGCCGCCCGCGATCGCAGGGGCTGACCCGGACGCGGCGTCGCTGCGGGAGCGGCCCACCGAACCCACCCGGGGCACAGCCGAGCGCTGTCGGACGCGACACGCCGGGCCGCTTACACTAGTCGTCTGACGCGAGTCGTCTGACGCGCGGAGACCGCACCCCTCGGTGAGATCGCCTCGCGGGGGCGATCCGGGAGCCCACACCTATGACCCCAGGCCGCATCGCCCTCGGCATCGGCGCCGTGTTCGTGGCCTCCCTCGTGATCGTCGGCGGGCTGTTGATCGCCGGCATCCAGGTCGCCATGGCCGTGGACTGGGGCGTGCCCGAGCAGGGGGCCCCGGCGCGCGAGCCCACCGAGGTCTACGACCGCGACGGCGAGCCCCTGGCCCGCTTCGCCGCCGAGGTCGAGCGCGACCCCGTGGAGTTCGACGAGATCGCGCCGTCGCTGCGGGATGCGGTCGTCGCCAAGGAGGATGCCGAGTTCTGGGAGCACCGCGGGGTCGACACCCTGAGCGTCATGCGGGCGGTGTGGCACAACGTGCGCACCGGCACCATCACCCAGGGCGGCTCGACGCTGACCCAGCAGTACGTCAAGAACGCCTTCGTCGGCTCTGACCAGACCTACACGCGCAAGGCGCGCGAGGCCATGGTCGCCCTCCAGATGGAGAAGGAGCACTCCAAGAAGGAGATCCTGACCCGATACCTCAACGACGTGTACTTCGGCGAGGGCGCCTACGGCGCCGAGGCCGCCGCTCAGCACTACTTCGACAAGCCCGCCGCCGAGCTCGACCTGGCGGAGTCGGCCACGTTGGCCAGCGTGCTCAGCGCCCCGGCGCGCCTGTCGCCGCGCAACGACCCCACCGGGGCGTACGACCGGCGCAACCGGATCCTGGACATGATGGCCGAGGAGGGCTTGGCCGACGCGACCCGGGTCGCCAGGGCCAAGGACACCCGGATCGATCTGGCTCCTCCCCCCGAGCGCGTGTTCGCCGCTCCGCGCTTCGTGGAGAAGGTGCGCGAGGACCTGCTCGACGCCTACGGCTCGGAGCGGCTCTACTACGGCGGGCTCCGCGTCACGACCACCATCGATCTCGACCAGCAGGCGGAGCTGGCCGAGCAGGTGGAGCCCTACCTGCCCGCGGACCCGAACATCGATGCCGGCGTGGTGGCGCTGGATCACACCACCGGCGAGATCGTCGCCACGTATCCGGGGCGCTTGGACTTCGAGGAGAGCCAAGTGGACCTCGCGTTGCGGTTCGGCAACCCCACCGGCTCGGCGTTCAAGCCCATCGTGCTGGCCACCGCCCTGGAGCTCGGCAACGAGCTGTCCTCCACCTACCCCGCCCCCGGCAGCGTCACCATCGGCAGCTGGACGGTGACCGGCAGCCGGTGCCCCGGCCAGTGCACGCTGCTGCAGGCCACCGTGGCGTCCAGCAACACCGCGTTCGCCAACATCGCCAACTCCGTGGGCGTGGGCCGGTTCACCGAGATGGCCCGCCGGCTGGGCGTGCGCGCCGAGTTCGCCGACCACGACCTCAGCCAGGCGCTGGGCACCGCCGACGTGAGCCCGCTGGACATGGCCTCGGCGTTCGGCACCTTCGCCAACAACGGGGTCAACTGCCCCGCCCGCACCGTGAGATCGGTCACCACCCCTGACGGCGAACCCATCCAGCCGCCCGACCCTCGACAACCATCCGAGGAGCAGTTTGAAGCGTGGGACGAGCGTCCCGACGTCCGGCGCCGCCACTCCGACGACGAGAGCCGCTGCTACCAGGCGGTGTCGCCCCGCGTCGCCTACGACGTCACCACCGCCCTGCAGGGGGTGGTGGCCGAGGGGACCGGCACGAACGCGCAGATCGACCGACCACAGGCCGGCAAGACCGGCACCACCAGGAACGCCCGCGAGATCTGGTTCACCGGCTACACCCCCAACCTGACCATCAGCATCTTCCTCGGCGGCCGGGACGAGAAGCGGCCGCTGCGGACCCTGCCCGGCTGCGGCGGCAACTGCGTGGGCGGAGACGCGCCAGCGCTGCTGTGGGCGGACGCGGCCAAGACGCTGCTCGCCGACGTGCCGCCGGGCGAGTTCACCAAGCCCGGCGCGGAGTTCGCCCTGCCCGAGCCGACCCCGTCGCCGGGTGCGAGCCCCGCGCCGGAGCCGGGCGCCGGCGACGAGGACGAGCCGGCGGATGAGCCCGCGTCGGGCACGGATGAGACGGAACGGGACCAGCCGGACGAGCCGGACGGCGGAGCGAATTCCGGGGCCGACACGCCGGACGGCGGCGGTTCGCCTTCCAGCGACGACACCCCCCGGTATGGTGACCCGGAAGCACGCGAAGAGCGCGAGCGGCGCGAACGGGAGCGGCGCGAGGCCGAGGAAGAAGACGACGACGACGGCGGGCTGCTGTTGCCCTGATCCGGACACAGCGATGCGGGAGTGAACGCGATGAGCACCACGACTGAGGCGGCCTCGAACGCGGAGACGGGGGACAACAGCCCGTACGGGCGGCTGCGGGTGGCGTTCGTGGGCAAAGGCGGCGCGGGCAAATCCTCGCTCGCCGGAACGGTCGCACGCCTGCTGGCCGCCTCCGGCGAGCCGGTGCTGTGCCTGGACTCCGACCCGCTTCCCGGCCTGGCCACCTCGTTGGGGCTGCCCGCCAGCGACGCGGGCATCCCCGACGAGGCGGTCGAGGAGAACCCCGAGGGCACGCGGCCCCGCTACCAGCTGGCGGCCGGGTTGACGCCCGAAGAGGCGGTTCGCCGCTACGCCGACACCGGCCCGGACGGCGTGCGGTTCCTGCAGTTCGGCAAGACCCGCGGCCACGCCGCCTCGCTGATGCGATCGCAGTTCGCGTTCCGCCACATCACCGCCGGCATCGACGAGACGCCCTGGCACGCCATCGGCGACCTGCCGGCCGGCACCCGCCAGCCGTTCTTCGGCTGGGCGAGCTTCGCCCACCTGGTGTTGGTCGTCGCCGAGCCGGCGATGTCGTCGATGCTGTCGGCCAAGCGCCTGGCCCGCTTGGGCCAGCAGGGGGAGGGCTCGCCGGTGGTCGCGGCGATCGCGAACAAGACACGGCGCGACGACGACGCCGCGCTGGTCGCCGAGCGCAGCGGCCTGCCGGTGTGGGCGAGCGTCCCGCTCGACCCGCAGCTGCGTGAAGCCGAGCACCGGGGGGTGGCCGTGATCGACCATGCGCCGGACAGCCCGACGGTGCAGGCGCTAGGATCGCTGTTGGAACGCCTCCGCGAAGAGGGGAGCCCGTCATGAAGATCGCCGTGGTCGGCAAGGGCGGCGTCGGCAAGACGACCACCGCTTCGGTGCTCGCGCGCGGCCTCGCACGCCAAGGCCGGGACGTCGTGGCGCTGGACTGCGACACCAACGCCAACCTGGGCTTGTCGCTCGGGGTGGGGCTGGAGACCACCGAGCGCCTCGTCGCGCTGCGGCAGGCCCTCGACGAGGGCGAGGAGGAGCACGCCCCCTCATGGGAGGAGATGGTGGCGCGCTTCGGCGCGGACGCGCCGGACGGCGTGCGGCTCACCACGGTCAACCGGATCGAGAACATGGAGCCGGGCTGCCCCTGATGCGGCGTCTCACCCGAGCAGTTGCTCGGGTCCGCTGACATCGACGGCGGCGTCCTCGTCGCCGACCTCGAGGCCGGTCTCGGCACGCTCTCGCGGCTGGGCGACAGCCCCGTGGACGCGGTCATCGTGGTGGTCGAGCCGACCGCCAAGTCGATCGAGGTCGCCAACCGCGCCATCGACCTGGCGGCCGAGCAGAGCCTCGGCGAGGTGATCGTGGTCGCCAACCGGGTGCAGAGCGAGGACGACGTGGCCCACGTGCGCTCGGCGCTCGGCGGCCGGGACGTCGTGGTCGTGCCCGACGATCCGGCGGTGATCGCCGCGGACCGCGCCGGCGAGGGGCTGCTCGACTCCGCCCCGGACAGCCCCGCGGTCGCGGCGTTGCTCGAGCTCACCGACCGGCTCGCCGCCGTCCCGAAGTAGACCGGAGGGCGCCGTGCAGGTTCTCTACATGGCCACCGCGGGAGCGGATGACCCCACCCAGACCTCGATCCCGTGGCACCTGGCGGTCAACGGCTCGCTCGAGGAAGGGCAGCAACCGGTGATCGTGCTCGGCGGCGACGCGGCCGAGGTGCTCGGCGGCGACGCGATCGACAAGACCGAGGGCGTGGGGCTGCCGCCGTTGCGCGAGCTGGTCGCCAAGGCCCGCGAGCACAAGGTGCCGGTGTACGTCTGAAAGGGCTGCGCCGTCGCCCGTGGGGCGACCGACGAGGACCTCGCCAAGGTGGCCGGCCGATGGGCCAGCCCGCCCGACGTCGCTCGCTTGCTGGGCGAGTCCGATCGCTCGATGACCTTCTGAGCGTCGTCCCAGCTGCCGCCCACCGAGCAGAACTCGTCCCCTCAGTACCTAGGAACGGTGAGGGTGACAACCCCCTCGATGCTCCCACACAGTGGGAGGATGCTCGGCGTCGGGCGCCGTATGGTGCGGTGGCTGGCACGTCTCAGGAGGGTTCCCATGCCAACCCCGCCCGCCCCCACCATTCAGCCGATCCTGTCGGCCAACGCGCCGGTGACCAGCCTCGACGCGTACCTGGCCGCCGACGGCGGGAAGGGGTTCCTCGTGGCCCAGGAGCTGACCGGCGACGAGATCATCGACGAGATCCAGCGCTCGGGGCTGCAGGGCCGCGGCGGCGCGGGGTTTCCCACCGGCCGCAAGTGGTCCTCGGTGCGCCGGCAGCCGTGCCCCATCACGTACGTGGTCTGCAACGCGGCCGAGGGTGAGCCGGGCACGTTCAAGGATCGCTGGTTGCTGCGCAACAACCCCTACCAGGTGCTGGAGGGCACGGTGATCGCCGCCCGGGCGGTGGGGGCGCGGGAGGCGTTCGTGGCTCTCAAAAAGCGGTTCACCACCGAGCAAGCCACCCTTGTCCGCGCCCGCGACGAGCTCGCCCAGGCGGGTCTGCTCGGCGACGTCCGCGTCGAGATCGTGCTCGGTCCGGACGACTACCTCTTCGGGGAGGAGAAGGCGCTGCTCGAGGTGATCGAGGGCAACCAGGCGCTGCCGCGGATCCTGCCCCCGTATCAGGTGGGGCTCTTCGCCGGCCCTGGCTCGTCCAACCCGACGGCGATGAACAACGCCGAGACGCTGGCCCACGTGGCTCACATCCTGAGCCACGACGCGGACACGTTCCGCTCGGTGGGCACCGACGCCTCTCCGGGCACGATGCTGTTCACCGTCTGCGGCGACGTGCGCCAGCCGGGCGTCTACGAGCTGCCGTTGGGCACCCCGCTGCGCGTGTTGTTGGAGGATGTGGCCGGCGGCCCACCGGAAGGCCGGTCGATCAAGGCGGTCGTGCCGGGCGTGTCCGACGCGCTGCTGACCGCCGACGCGCTCGACACCCCTCTGGCGTTCGACACGATGCGCGACGCCGGATCCGGGCTGGGCTCGGGAGGCTTCATCGTCTACGACGACACCGCGTGCATGGTGCGGGCCACCGCCACGCTGTCCCGGTTCCTGGCCGTGGAGTCGTGCGGGCAGTGCCCGGCGTGCCCGCAGGGCTGCCAGCAGATCACCGACGCGTTGGAGCGCCTCGAGGCCGGCGAGGCCGGCGAGGCCGACCTCAAGACGATCCGCTCGCGCCTGCGCAGCGTGACCGGCGGCCATCGCTGCGGCCTGCCGGTCGGCGAGCAGCGGTTGGTGAACAGCGCCCTCGAGGCGTTCGCCGACGAGGTCACCGCCCACCTCGAAGGGAGCTGTCCGCGTCCCCGGGCGCTGGCCAGCCCCTTCCTCAAAGACCTCGACCCCGACGGAGCAGGCTTTGTGACGTCCGAGCTCGCTCCCGCCGCTGTGTCCACGGCATGAGCTCCCCAGACGCCGACCGCCGCGGGCCCGCTTCCGAGCCGCCGCGGCCGAGCGCGCCGCCGTCGCACGGCCACAGCCCGAAGGTCGGCGATCTCGCGGCGCGCGAGCCGGTCGCCGTCAAACCGGACATGAGCCTGCGGGAGGCGGCTCAGACGATGCACGAGCACGGCATCGGCTCCGCGATCGTGCTCGACGGCACCACGCTGGCCGGCATCCTCACCGAGCGCGACGTGCTGCGGGCCGTCGGCACCAACATGGACGCGGATCGCACCACGGTCAGCGAGCTGATGACCCCCGAGGTCGTCACCGTCGGCCCGGACTGGGAGGTCTACGAGGCCGCCGCGGAGATGACCGACCGCGGCATCCGCCACCTGGTCATCGCCACCGGCGACGAGATCCAGGGGGTCGTCTCGATCCGCGACGTCCTGTTGTCCGGCCAGCGCATCGAGCTCAGCGGCGACGCGTGGGCGGTGCTGCGCGACCCGCTCACCTTCTCGGTGCGCGAGCGCCGACGGCTGCAGAAGGCCCTGCTCAACCTCGACGCCGGCCCCACCTCGGATCTCGACGTCAGCGCGCTGATCCGGGAGCTGGTGGGAAGCTGGTCGTTCGATCTGCCGCTGCCGCCCGACGCGGACGCGCTGGCCAGCCTCTCCCAGGAGGACTACGACCTGCTGCGCGCGGCGGTGCTGGACGAGCTGCCCCACTTGCAGCGGGCCGTCCAGCCGGCCCCCGGCTGGCGCCACTTCGGCAGCTAGCCCAGCGGGGCTGCGGGTAGCCGCATGAGTCTCAGCAGATCCGCGGCAGCGGATCGCCGATGAGCTCGTCGACGATGCGGGTGCCGCCGAAGGTCGTCTGCAGCAGCACCAGGCCCGGCGGGTCGTCGCCGACCGTCCCGATGCGGGCCGCGCCCTGGCCCAGCTCGTGGGCCTGCATCGCGGCGAGGGCGGCGTCGGCCTCGGCCGGGTCGACGATGACCACCATGCGCCCTTCACAGGCGACGTACATCGGCTCGATGCCCAGCATCTCGCAGGCGCCGTGAACATCCTCGCGCACCGGCACGGCCGCCTCGTCGAGCACCACCGCGGTCTGTGACGCCTGGGCCACCTCGTTCAGCACGGTGGCCACCCCCCCGCGGGTGGCGTCGCGCAGACACCGCACGCCGGGGGCGGCCTCCAACAGCGAGGCCACGAGGTCGTGCAACGGGGCGGTGTCGCTTTCGAAGTCCGCGTCCAGCTCCACCTCGCCGCGGGCGAGCATGATCGTCATGCCGTGCTGGCCGATCGGGCCGGACACCAGCACCGCGTCGCCGGGCTGTGCGTAGCGGGCGCCGAGCCGCCGGTCGTGGCTCACCACGCCCACGCCCGCGGTGTTGATGTAGCACCCGTCGCCGGAGGCCTTGCCGACGACCTTCGTGTCCCCGGTGACGATCTCGACGCCGGCCGCGTCGGCGGCCGCCTTCATGTCCGCCGCGATGCGCTGGAGGTCGGCGGTGGGAAAGCCCTCCTCGATGATGAAGCCCGCCGACAGCCATCGCGGCGTCGCTCCGGACACGGCGAGGTCGTTGACGGTCCCGTTGACGGCGAGATCGCCGATCGAGCCGCCGGGGAAGAACAGCGGCTTGACCACGAACGAGTCGGTGGTGAACGCCACCCGCTGCCCGCCGCCGACGTCCAGCAGCGCCTGGTCCTCGAGCTGGGCGAGCTCGGGGCTGTCGAACTGCGACAGGAACAGGGCCTCCACCAGCGTGCCGGTGGCCTTGCCGCCGGCACCGTGGGCCATCGTGACCTTGTCCTCTTTCAGCTTGGGCTTGCGCTGGCGCGCCTTCTCGATGCGGTCGAGGACCTGCTTCTCGCGCGACTGATACGCCGACCCGGGCTGGGCCGGCTCTTGGTCGTGAGGCTCGGCCTGGCCGTGATCGGCGTGATCGCGCACCAGCTGCTCGGCCCAGGCGGCCCGCTGGGACTCAGCCGGCTGCTCGTCAGGCTGCTCAGCGGGCTGCTCGTCCTCGGCCGGCTGCTGGTCGTCGGTCTGGACCGGTGCGTCGGTCCGATCGCTGCGGTCGGGCTCGGTCACGATGACACGGCCTCCTGCACGCGCTCGCGGTCGAAGCGGCCGAAGTTGTAGTACGCCGCGCAGGCGCCCTCGGCCGAGACCATGCACGTGCCGATCGGGGTCTCGGGCGTGCAGGCGGTGCCGAAGACCTTGCACTCCCACGGCTTGAGCACGCCCTTGAGCACCTCGCCGCACTGGCAGGCGTCGGGGTCGGCCACGCGCACGCCGGGCACGTCGAAGATCCGCTCGGCGTCGTGGGCGGCGTACTCCTCCCGGATCTGCATCGCCGAGTGGGAGATGAACCCGAGGCCGCGCCACTCGAAGTAGGGGCGCAGCTCCATGGTCTTGGACATGACCTCCAGCGCCTTGGGGTTGCCGTCCCACGGCACGATGCGCGAGTACTGGTTCTCGACCTCGGCACGGCCCTCCTCGAGCTGTTTCAGGATCTGATAGATCCCCTGGAGGATGTCGAGGGGCTCGAAGCCGCTGGTCACCAGCGGCTTGCCGTAGTCGCGGGGGACGAACTCGTAGGGGCGGCACCCGATGACGGTGGAGACGTGGCCGGGGCCGATGAAGCCGTCCAGGCGCAGGTCCGGCGAGTCGAGGATGGCCTTGAGCGCCGGGATGATCGTGACGTGGTTGCAGAACACCGAGAAGTTGTCGAGGCCCTCGGCCTTGGCCCGCATGAGCGTGGCCGCGGTGGAGGGGGCGGTGGTCTCGAACCCGATGCCCATGAAGATCACGCGCTTGTCGGGGTTGTTGCGGGCGACCTTCAGCGCGTCCAGCGGCGAGTACACCATGCGGATGTCGGCGCCGTTGGCCTTGGAGTCGAAGAACGACCCCTTGCCGCCGGGCACGCGCATCATGTCGCCGAAGCTGGTCATGATGACGTCGTCCTGCTCGGCCAGGGCGATGGCGTCGTCGACGCGGCCCATGGGGATGACGCACACCGGGCACCCCGGCCCGTGGATCAGGTCGATGTTGTCGGGCAGGTAGTCCTCGACGCCATGGCGGTAGATGGTGGAGGTGTGGCCGCCGCACACCTCCATGAACTTCAACTCGCGATCACCGGCGAGGCCGGCGATCTCCTTGCCGATGCGCTGAGCGATGTCGCGGTCGCGGTACTCGTCCACGAACTTCATGCCGGTGCCTCCTGGATCGCGAGCCCACGCTGGGTCAACTCCCACAACACGTGGTAGACGGTCGTTTGGGATTCCTGGATGCGGTGGATCGATGACGAGGGGACGACGAACAGATGGTCGAGCGTGCCGGCCTCGACGAGTTGGGCCATGCGCCCGCCCTCGTAGCCGGCGAAGCCGACGGTGAGCAACCCTCGCCGGTGGGCCTCCTCGAAGCCCTGCAGCACGTTGTCGGAGCCGCCGCTGGTGGACAGGCCGAGCGCGATGTCGTCCGGACGCCCCGTGGCGGCGATCTGGCGGGCGAAGATGACCTCGAAGCCCACGTCGTTCGACAGCGCGGTGACGCAGGCGATGTCGGCGGTGAGGCAGGCGGCGGGCAGCGGGCGCCAGCCGCCGGACGGCGCGTCGGCAACCTCCTCGCCGCCGACCGGCGGCTGCATGAAGGCCTGCACCACGCCTTCCGCGTCGGTGCTCGAACCCCCGTTGC
>CAYQMQ010000048.1:0-12215 GCA_964418395.1 uncultured Actinomycetota bacterium | reverse complement strand
GACGTCGCGGCGTCGCCGTCCGCCGCCGCGGCTCGAAGTGGGAGGTGTCCAGCCCGAGCTCAGCGACGCGCAGGCGCACGGCGGAGTGGGATCCCCCACCGTGCTTCAGGCCGAGCCGCTCGTGCACCTCCTTGAAGGTGCCACTGGCGGCCACGGCCTCGCGCAGCTGCTCGTCGGTCCACGATCGGGGGCGTCCCATGGCGGCATGATGCCGCCGGGATGTGACATCCCCGGATCGGCCCCCGTTTCGGCTTGTGGACTAACGCCGGGGCGTGTGCACGATCCGAGGCAGGGAACCGACCGCGCCTTACCAGTAGTGCGCACGCGGTCCCACCGCGCGGCCCATCGCCCCCAGGATCCACAGGATCGCGCCGGCCACGATCAGGATGACGCCGATCGTGGTGATGATCGCCGGTACGTCCACGAGCACGCCGAGCAGAACCAGTAGCACACCCAGAACGATCATCTCTCATACTCCTTGGCCGGGGTCGGTGTTGCCGGCAGCCGCCGGTATGCCCGCCGGCACAACCGTGAAACCTCGCCGTCCTCGGGCAGGCGCTAGGGTCTCCGGAGCCCGCACAGGAGGTGGACCGATGCACGTGGCCGTCACCGGCTCGAGCGGGCTGATCGGCTCGTCGCTCGTCCCGTCCCTGACCACGGAAGGGCACGCGGTCACGCGACTGGTGCGACGAGAGCCGACCGCCAGCGACGAGGTGCAATGGGACGCCGAGGGTGGGCGGCTCGATCCCGGTGCGCTCGAGGGCGTCGACGCCGTCGTGCATCTCGCCGGCGAACCCATCGGCGAGCGGCGGTGGACCGAGCAGCAAAAGCGGCGCATCCGCGACAGCCGGGTGGTGAGCACTCACGCCTTGGCCGAGGCGATCGCCGACGTCGACAACGGGCCCCGCGTGCTGGTGTGCGCCTCCGGCGTCCACTACTACGGCGACCGCGGCGACGAGGAACTCGACGAGGCCTCCGAGCCCGGCGACGGCTTTCTGGCAGGCGTGGTCCGCGACTGGGAGGCGGCTGCCGGCCCCGCCCGCGAGGCGGGGGCGAGGGTTGTCCACGTCCGGACCGGCATCCTCCAAGACCCGGCCGGCGGTGCGCTCGGACGGGTGCTGCCGCTGTTCAAGCTCGGGGCGGGCGGCCGGCTCGGCTCGGGACAGCAGTGGTGGAGCTGGATCTCGCGCGACGACCTCATCGGCCTCTACCACCACGCCCTCACCGAAGCGTCCGTGCAGGGCTCGATCAACGCCACCGCGCCCAATCCCGTCACCAACGCGGAATACACCCGCATCCTCGGCACGGTGCTGGGCCGACCGACGATCCTGCCGGTGCCGCCGTTCGGACCCAAGCTCCTGTTGGGCTCCGAGCTCGCCGAGGAGCTGCTGTTCTCGTCGATCAAGGCTCGGCCCCGGGTCGCCGAACAGACCGGCTACGCGTTCCGGCACCGCGAGCTCGAGCCCGCTCTCCGAGAGCTGCTCGGCAAGCCCGCGGTCGCCTAGCCGGCAGCGACGACGTGGAGCGGCGGATCGCCCGGCGCCGAGCCGAACGGTCCCGCGGCACACCGGCAGGCCGTGACCCGTTGCCCGGCCGGGCGCGCACCGGCCGTCTGCTCATCCTGACCGTGGCCCTGATCGGTGCGAGCGCGGTGCTCCTCGCCGGTGTGATGCTGCTCGCCGGCTGACCGGTTCCCGCACCGGGCGATCTGCCCGCGGGGAGCCTGCGGGATCAGCCAGCAGCCTTTCCAGGGCGGGCACGATCGCCTCGGCCAGGCGGGCGGCTCCGCGGTCCGAGGGGTGGTACCCGTCGTGGGCGACCAAGCCGGGATCCTGGCGGAAGTCCGCGCTGACGTCGTCGAGCACGTCGACGAACTCGACGCCGGGGCTCTCCTCGGCGAGCTCGCGTTGGCGGTCGTGGACCCGCTGGCCGCACAGCCACGCCAGCGTCCGGAGCGGCAAGCCGATGGCGCGGGCGCAGCGGAACTCGGGGACGCCGGTGAGCAGCACCGGGGCCGCGGTGATCGCGCCCGCCTCTTCGCACAGCGCCCGTAGCTGCGCGGTGAAGCGCTCCGGCGGGGTGAGGTGGGTGGCGTCGTTGGCGCCCACCGACAGCACGAGCACGTCGATGTGGCCGAGCTCAGCGAGGCGCGGCACCTGATCGGCCCGCACGTCTTCCGCTCGGGCCCCGGTGCGGCCCAGCGAGCGCACATGGACGGGGCGCCCGAGGGAGGTCGCCGCGAGTTGCGCCAGAACGGCGGGCCAGGACCGCGCTGCGATGCTCGCGCCGACGCCGCTGGCCACCGAATCGCCGAGGGCGACCATCGAGAGCGGCTCGGAGCACCCCCCCGACGGCGTGGGCCGGTCGGGCTCGGCGAGGCCGGGCTTCACCACGAGGTCCAGTTGCCCGGCGACCTCCGGCAACCGCGGCACCCGCCGGATCCGCACCTTCTCGACCACCGCGTAGGTCGCCGCGGCGACGGCCGGCAGCGCGACCGTGGCGGTCCGCACGGGGCCGGGTTCCCACCGCGGTGGTCTCACCGACGGCCCTCTTCGCAGCCGCCGGCCAAGTCGGCGACCAGCTCGGTGACGGCCTCGGGTCCATCCGCCGCCGCCCGGACGGCGGCCGAGCCGACGATGACACCGTCTGCGAACCCGGCGACGTCGGCGACCTGCTGGCGAGTCGACACGCCCAGCCCGACACACACCGGCACGTCCCCGCTGTGGGGGCGCAGCCGCTGGACCAGCGGGGCGGCCGCCTCACCCAGCGTCGTCCGGCTGCCGGTCACCCCCATCACCGACGTGGCGTACACGAAGCCGGTGGAGGCGCCGGCGACCGCCGCCAGGCTGGCTTCGCTCGATGACGGCGCCGCCAAGAAGACCGTGGCGAGGTCGTGGGCGGCGGCGGCGCGGCGCCACGGGCCGGCTTCGGCGGCGGGCAGGTCCGGCAGGATCGCTCCGGCCAGGCCCGCGTGGTCGGCGTCGCGCGCGAACCGGTCCAGCCCGCCGTCGGGGCCGCGCCCGCCGTCCCCGTCGCCGTCACCGGGGTAGTGCCACACCAGGTTGTAGTAGGTCATGACCAGCGCTGGCGTCGACAGCGACGCGGTCAGCTCGCGGCACATGGCGAAGTCGTC
Source organism: uncultured Actinomycetota bacterium (assembly GCA_964418395.1). GTDB lineage: Bacteria > Actinomycetota > Nitriliruptoria > Euzebyales > Egibacteraceae > QS-5-72-10. The sequence continues at coordinate 9,082 of CAYQMQ010000048.1, read as the reverse complement.
GGCGGGGGTGTAGCCGTGCTCGAGCGCTGTCTGGCAGGCGGCCTGGATCACCGGCCCGTCCATCAGCGGGTCGCTGTAGGGAAAGCCGACCTCCAGCACGTCAGCGCCCGCCCGCGCGGCAGCCTCGAGGCATCGCTGCGAGGTGTCCATGTCGGGGTAGCCGGCGGGCAGGTAGATCACCAGCGCGGCTCGCCCGGCGCGGTTGGCGTCGGCTATGGCGCGGGCCACCCGGCCGGTGCGAGCCGGGCCCGCTGACGCCGTCGCATCCACCCCGCCGGACGTCATGCTCCCAGCTCCCGGCCGCGGTCGGCGAGCCAGCGGGCGACCTCGTCGACGTCCTTGTCCCCCCGCCCGGACAGGTTGATCACGATCGCCGTCCCCGATCCCAGCTCGCCGGCCAGCCGCAGCGCGGGCACGATCGCGTGGGCAGGCTCCAGGGCGGGCAGGATGCCCTCGGTGCGGGCGAGCAGCTCGAAGCCCTCCAGCGCCTCGTCGTCGGTCGCGGCCACGTACTCCGCGCGTCCGGAATCGCGCAGCCACGCGTGCTCGGGGCCCACCCCGGGGTAGTCGAGGCCGGCCGAGACCGAGTGGGTGGGGCGCACCTGGCCCCATTCATCCTGCAGCACCCAGCTGCGCGCGCCGTGCAGGATCCCTTCGGTGCCCCCGGTCAGGGTGGCGGCGTGACGCGGTGTGGACAGCCCCTCGCCGCCGGCCTCGACACCCAGCAGCCGCACGGCCCTGTCCGCGATGAACGGGTGGAACAGCCCCATGGCGTTCGAGCCCCCACCGACGCAGGCGACCAGCGCGTCGGGCAGCCGGCCCTCGCGGTCCATCAGCTGCTGGCGGGCCTCCAAGCCGATGATGCGCACGAAGTCGCGCACCACGCGGGGGAACGGATCGGGGCCCACCACCGAGCCGATCAGATAGTGGGTGGAGCCCACGTTCGCCACCCAGTCGCGGAACGCCTCGTTGATGGCGTCCTTGAGCGTGCCGGTGCCGGCTTCGACCGGCACCACCTCGGCTCCCATCAGCTGCATGCGCACCACGTTGAGGTGCTGGCGGCGGCAGTCCTCGGCCCCCATGTACACCGTGCACTCGAGGTCCAACAGCGCTGCGATCGTGGCGGTGGCCACCCCGTGTTGGCCGGCGCCGGTTTCGGCGACCAGCCGTGTCTTGCCCATGCGCTCGGCCAGCAACCCCTGGCCGAGCACGTTGCACAGCTTGTGGCTGCCGGTGTGGGCGAGGTCCTCGCGCTTCAGATAGATCCGGGCCCCGCCGCCGCGGCGGGTGAGGCCGTCGGCGAGATAGAGCTTGGTGGGTCGACCGCCGTAGTCGTGTTGCAGCGTGGTGAGGCGATCGGCGAAGGCCGGATCGGCCAAGGCGTCGTCGTGGGCGGCGGCGAGCTCGGCCAGCGCGCCGGTCAGCGCTTCGGGCACGAACCGTCCGCCGAACCGGCCGAAGCGGCCGGCGTCGACGTCGGCGGCGGGATCGGCGGCGGTCACGGCGGGCTCCTGTCGGCGGTGACGGCGGCTCGGCCGGCCGCCACCAGATCGCGGACGCGTTCGCGCGGGTCGGCGACGGCGGTCAGGTATTCGCCCACCAGCACCGCGTCCGCGCCGGCGTCGGCGGCGCGGCGCACGTCGTCGCCGCCGCTGACGCCGCTCTCGGCGAGGGTGAGCGCACTCGGCGGCAGCGCGTCGGCGCAGGCGGCGAACCGGTTGGCATCGATCTCGAGGGTGCTCAGATCCCGGGCGTTGACACCGACGAGCGGGCGGTCCGGGCCGGCGGCCGCCAGGACCTGTCCGGCGCGCCGGGCCTCGTCGGCGTCGTGCACCTCGATCAGCGCCTCCAGACCCGCCGTCTCCGCCTCGGCGAGGAGCCGCTGCAGCGTGGCGTCGTCGAGGGCGGCGACGATCAACAGCACCGCGCTCGCGCCGGCGGCCCGCGCTTCCCACACCTGGTAGCGGTCGACGATGAAGTCCTTGCGCAGCGCCGGCACGGTCACGGCGCCGGTGACCGCAGCGAGGTCGGCGAGCGTGCCCCGGAAGTGGGCCGGCTCGGTGAGCACGCTGACCGCGGCGGCCCCGGCGGTGGCGTAGGCGCGGGCGCGAGCGGCGGGATTGGGCACCCACGCCAGATGGCCCCTGGAAGGGCTGGCGCGCTTGATCTCGGCCACGACTTGACACCCGGGGACCGCGAGCGCATCGCCCAGCGAGGGCCGTGCGGCGATCGCCGCGGTCGCCCCCCGCAGCTCGTCGAGGCTCACCAGCGCGCTGGCCTCGGCGACCCGCTGATGCGCCTCGGCGCACGCTTGATCGAGGAATCCGCTCACGCTGGGCAGGTTATCGCCCCTGAGCGCTCCACCTCGCAAGGCGGACAGCGTTCCAAGGGCTCACCCCTCCCGCTGGGCTCCGCCCGGCAACGGGAGACCGTCCCGATCCGGCGTAATGTCACATAGGGAGTATAACGGAATATTACTTTTTGTTAGGATCGGGTTACTCAACACACAAGGGGTTATCGATGCTGAGTGGTCGGTATGCCAAGTACCTCCTGCCAGGGGTGGTGTTCCAGTCCACGCTGATCGCCGGGGGCTATGCCTCCGGCCGGGAGATCGTCGAGTTCGGCGGTCGGTTCGGACCGCTGGGCTGGTGGAGCATCCTCGTGATCGTGCTGGGCTTCGTGCTGTTGTGCGGGCTCTCGTTCGAGTTCGCCCGGGTGGTGAAGGCCTACGACTACGGCAACTTCATGCGCGCATTGCTGGGGCCGGGACGCTGGCTGTTCGACGTGCTGTTTGTGGTGATGGCAGTCCTCGTCATCGCGATCGTGTCGGCGGCCACCGGCGAGATCGCCGAGGACAGCCTGGGTGTGCCGTTCCTGCCGGCGGTGATCGTGGTCATCGTGGCCGTCGGCGCGCTCATCTTCGGGGGCGCTCGCCTGATCGAAGGCTTCAAGTCGGTGGGCACCACCGTCTACTACATCGCGTTCATCACCTTCAGCGCGATCGTGTTGACGCAGTTCGGCCCGGAGGTGGCCGACACGCTCGATGCTGGCGAACAGCTCGGCGAGACGACCGGCGGTGCGCTGCTCAGCGGCGCGCAGTACGTCAGCTACAACCTGGTGATCCTGCCGGCGGTGTTCTTCACGCTGCACCGTCAGACCAGCCGCACCGAGACGTTCACCAGCGGGGCGGTGGCCGGCCTGCTCGGCACGATCCCGTTCGTGCTCACGTTCCTGTGCCTGATGGCCTTCTATCCCGACCCGTCGGTGCTGGAGGCGGAGGTGCCGTGGCTGGCGATGCTCACCCAGGTCGGCGGCCCGGTGCTCGTGGGCGCCTACGCCCTGGTGGTCGTCTACACGCTGGTGGAAAGCGCCACGGGGCTGATCCACGCGATCCGCGACCGGGTCGACGCCGGGCTATCCGCGATGGGGCGCCAACCCCTCTCGTCGGCCCAGGCGGGCATCATCACGGTCGTGGTGTTGGCGGCGGCCGTCGCGCTGGCCCAGGTCGGCATCATCGATCTGGTGGCCGCGGGGTACGGCACGATGGCGTACTTCTTCTTCGCGCTGTACGCTCTGCCGCTGTTGACGATCGGGGTGTATCGGATCGTCAAGCACCCGTCCCGCGCTCACGAGCCGGCCATGGCGGAGTGAGCCGGGCTGACCCGGCGGGCCGGGCGCCCGCCGGGTCAAGGGCCGGCGGACGCGAGGGGCTTGAGTGCGTGGGGGCCCACGATGGCGGCATCGCCGAGCGCGTCCAGCAGCGCGCCTTCCCGCACCCCCCAGTCGCACAGGCGCAGCTGCGGCGCGCCGAGGGCGTCCAGCGTGGCCAACAGCAGCACCGCGCCGGCTGGAAGCAGGTCGGCCCGCTTGCGGGACACGCCGGGCAGGTCGGCGCGCTCGGAGACCGGCACGGACACCAGGCGAGCGGTGGCCTGTTCGAGCTGCTCGCGGGTCACCGCCAGCCCGCGGATCTTGTTGGGGGCTTTGCCGGTGGCCATCGCCACCGCCACCCGGCCGACGTCGCGGATCGTGCCGGCGGTGCCGATGAGCGTGACGTCGCGGCCGTGTGTCGCGTCGATCTTGGCGGCCACCTCGCCCAGCTCGGCCTGTGCTCGGGCGAACAGCTCGGCGCGTTCGGACAGCCACGGCGGGTCATGGGCGAACGTGGTCCGGGCAGCGCCCAGCGGAAGGGTCGCGCCGGCGGTGAGCTCGGCCCCGGTGGAAGCCACGACCTCGTAGCTGCCGCCGCCGAGATCCAGGCCGACGGCGGCGTCGCCCTCAGCGATCTGCAGCGCCGCGCGCATCCCTCGCAGCGACACGGCTCCCTCGTCGAGGCCGTCGAGCACGCACACGTCCACGCCGACCTCGTCGCGCAGGCGGGCGCGCACCTCCGGGCCGTCGGCGGCCTCGCGCAGCGCCGAGGTGCCCACGCAGATGAGCTCGGCGGCTCCCTCCGCCCGGGCGGCCTCGACGAGCTCCGCGGCCGTTGCCACCAGCCGATCGGCGGCGTCCCCGAAGCGGCCCTCGGCGGCGATGCGCTCTGCCAGGCGCAGGGTGATCTTGCGGGTGGTCACGCGGTCGATCCACGGCCCCGGCGAGCCCGCCACGCCACGGGAGCGCACGTCGGCCACCAGCAGGTGGAACGAGTTGGAGCCCAGATCGAGCGCGGCCGCGCGGCGCATCAGCTCTCTTCCGGATCGTCGTCGGCGGCGAGGTGCCATTCGTCGTCGGCGTCGTCGACATCGAGGTCATAGCGCGCCGACAGCCCCGGCGGTGAGCCAGCGCGCAGCGCCAGCGCGCCGCCGACGGCCACGAGGACCGCGCCGACGATCGCGACGGCCAGCCCGCTCGCCGGCTCGCCGGGGGCACCGGCGACGAAGGGCCGGACGATGGGCCACAGGCTGCCCGCCGCCAGGAGCACCAGCAGGCCCCCGGCCACGCGCCGGCCCCGGCCGGGGGTCACCGCCAACGCCAGCGACATCGCCCCGGCTGCCAGCCCGAGCGGCAGCAGCTCGCCGGCCACGCGGCCACCGGCGAGGCCTTGGCCGCCCGGCACCGGCACCCCGCCCACGTCGCGGTCGCCGACCATGGCGAACCACTCGCCCGTCGTCGACCCAGCCAGCAACAGCCCACCCACAAGGCCGGCGAGCAGCGCCAGGATGATGCGACCCCCGCTCACGGCGCCGCCCGCGCGGTCGGGGCCGGGGACTGCGGCCGCTCGGCGGCGGTGAGGCGTTCAGCGGCGCGCAGCGCCGACAGCAGCGCCATCGCCTTGTTGCGGGTCTCGTCGTACTCGGCGGCCGGGTCGCTGTCGGCGACGATGCCCCCGCCCGCCTGCACGTGCGCCCGGCCGCCGGCGAAGATCAGGGTGCGGATGGCGATGCACAGGTCCATGTCGCCGCCGAGGTCGAAGTAGCCCACGCCGCCGCCGTAGGGGCCCCGGCGGGTGGGCTCGAGCTCGTCGATGATCTCCATCGCGCGCACCTTCGGCGCCCCGGTCAGCGTGCCGGCGGGGAAGGTGGCCCGCAGCAAGTCGACGGCGTCCACGCCCGGCGCCACCCGGCCGGCCACCCGCGATTCGAGGTGCATGACGTGGCTGTAGCGCGCCACCGTCATCAGTTCCTCAACGCGCACGGTGCCGAGCTGGCACACGCGCCCGAGGTCGTTGCGGGCGAGATCGACCAGCATCACGTGCTCGGCCGACTCCTTGGGGTCGGCGCGCAGCTCGGCCTCGAGGGCGGCGTCGGCGTCCGGGTCCGCCCCCCGCGGCCGCGAGCCCGCGATCGGCCAGATGTGGGCGACGTCGTCGCGCAGGGTGACCAGCGCCTCCGGGCTCGAGCCCACCAGCTGGAGGTCGTCCCACTCGATGCAGAACAGATACGGGCTCGGGTTGAGGCGGCGCAGGACCCGGTAGACGGCGAACGGGTCGGCGGCGGTGTCCAGGGTGTAGCGCTGGCTGGGCACCACCTGGAAGCAGTCGCCGGCGGCGATGTATTCCTGGGCGCGGCCGACGACGTCGAGGTAGGCCTCGCGGGTGAAGGTGGACGGCGCGTCCTCGACCGGCTCGGACGACGGCGGCGGCGCTGACGCCGCGCGCGGCGGCTCGGCGAGCCGGGCCACCAGCGCCTCGCCGGCGGCGACGGCAGCGTCGTAGTCGGCGTCGGGGTCGGCCGACGGCAGCACGTTGACCACCACCGTCAGCGTCTGCTCGAGGTGGTCGAAGGCGACGAGCTGGCGCGGCAGCACCAGGCGCAGGTCGTCTGTGCCGAGGTCGTCGGTGCCGGTGTCGGGCACGCGGGGCTCGACCAGCCGCACGAGGTCGTAGCCCACATACCCCACCAGCCCGGCGAACAGCGGGGGCAACGGCGTGGGGTCGTGATCGCGGCTCAGCGAGCGGGTGGGGATGGCCAGCGTGGCCAGCAGCGCCTGCACCGCGGCCAGCGGGTCGCCGTCGGCGGCGGCCCGGCGAGCGGCGGCCGAGACGGGACCGGACAACCGCACGTCGCCGGCTCGGCCGCGGACCTCCAGCAGCGGGTCGCAGCCCACGAAGCTGTAGCGCCCCCAGCGCTCGCCCTGCTCGACGCTTTCCAGCAGGAACGTGGCGCCGGGCAGGTCGCGGACGCGGTCGTAGACGCCCGCCGGGGTGTGCAGATCGGCCAGGACCTCGCGCCACACCGGCACGAGCGGCTGGGCGGCCGCTTGGGCGCGAAACGTCTCGCGGTCCGGCCGGTAGCCGTGTGTCACGAGCGCGGCTCGACCGGTCGGTGGAAGCACGAGCGCGCGCCGGTGTGGCACGCGGCCCCGTGCGGGGTGTCGTCCGTCCCGCGCTGGTCGACCCGGATGAGCAGCGTGTCGTCGTCGCAGTCGGCGGTGATGTCGACGACCTTTTGCACGTTGCCGCTGGTCGCCCCCTTGTGCCAGGGCTCGCCGCGGCTGCGCGACCAGAACACCGTCTCGCCGCGGTCGACGGTGGCCCGCAGCGTGTCCCGGGTCATCCACGCCATCATCAGCACCTCGCCGGTGTCGTGCTGTTGCACGATCGCAGGGATCAGCCCCCCGGCATCGTAGGCGAGGTCGCCGGGCGAGACGGCTGGCGGGTCGGTCATGGCGGCGGCAATCGATCGCGGGCGGTCGGGCGTTTCCGAGGCTACCGGGGTTGCGGGTTGCTGCCGGCGGCAGCCAGTCACCGCGCTGGCCGGTGCCGCGGCCACACCGCCGATCAGTCGATCAGCGCCCGGCGCATGCCCACCGTGGCCGCGATCCACGCCAGCACGGCGAAGGCCACGAGCCCCAGCACGTGGACCAGCGCGCCGAGCCCGGCGAAGCCGAACACCGCGCCGCGCACCAGCTCGACGCAGTGGAACAGCGGGTTGGCCTGCGCGCCGGCGGTGACCCACCCCGGCAGGTTCTCTACCGGGAAGAACGTGCCGGCGAGCAGGAACAGCGGCGTGATCACCGCCGAGATCACGTAGCCGAACGAGTCGATCGACGGCACCACCGACGACAGGAAGATGCCCAACAGCGCGAACCCGAAGCCGGTGACGATCCCGATCACCGGCACCAGCACCACGCCCCAACCGGGACGCAACCCGAACGCGGTGGCCACCAGCAGCGGCGCCAGGCCGTAAACGCCGGAGCGCACCGCGATCCACAATCCTTCGGCGGTGACCAGCTCGTCCACGTCGATGGGGGCGGCCAGGACCCCGTCGTAGGTGTGCTGGAAGCGGCGCTTGACGTAGGTGCCGAACATGGCGGGGAACACCGACGCGAACAGCACCGCCATGGCCACCACCCCGGTGCCGACGAACTCCATGTAGCTCATGCCCTGCACCTCGGCGACCATCACCCCGATGCCGAAGCCGAAGGCGAGCAGGAAGATGGTGGGCTCCACCACCGACGAGAACGTGGTCGAGCGCCAGTAGCGGGTGAACACCACCCGCTCGCGGTACAGCACCCCGCCGATGGCCGCGGGGTCCACCAGCGGGCGCCGATGGCGGATCCCGGCGATCGCGCTGGTCACCGGCCCCGCCGTCGCCGACCGGCTCACGGCAGCGTCTCCTCCCCGGTGACGGTGACGAAGACGTCCTCGAGCACCGGCGGGCGGGCCTTGCCGTCGTCGAGGCGGCCGTCGAGGTCCTCGGCTCGCAGCACCACCAGCGCGGGGCCGCGCCGACGCGTCGGCAGCCCGAGCGCGGCGGCCTCCCGCTCGACGTGGGCGAGCGTGGCGCCGTCGCCGGTGAACTCGCGCGCCTGCGTGCCGGCGTGGGCGGCCACGAGGTCGCCCGGGGCGCCGCGGGCCACCACGCGACCCGCCGACATGATCGCCACGTCGTCGGCGAGCTCCTCGGCCTCCTCGATGTAGTGGGTGCTCATCAGCACGCTGGTGCCGTCGTCGCGCAGCCGGGCGATCAGCGACCACAGCTCCTGGCGCACCTGCGGGTCGAGGCCGACGGTGGGCTCGTCGAGCAGCACCAGCTCCGGGCGGTGGACGAGCCCGCGGGCGATCAGCAGCCGCCGGCGCATGCCGCCGGACAGCGCCTCGATGCGCGTGTCCGCGCGCCCGGTCAGCTCCACCAGCTCCAAGGCGCCGGCCACCGCCGCGTCGCGCTCGTGGCGGGGCACGCGGTACAGGCGCGCGAAGACGGCCAGCTGCTGGGCGGCGGTGAGCTCCTCGTCGAGGTTGTCGCGCTGGGGCACCACCCCGCTGCGGGCGCGGGCCGCCTTCGCCTCCCGCGGCAGCCGATGGCCCAGCACCGCGACCTCGCCCTCGTCGGCCACGGCCTGGCCGGTCAGCAACCGCATGGTGGTCGACTTGCCGGCACCGTTGTTGCCGAGCAGGCCGAGGCACACCCCGCGCGGCACGTCGAGGTCGAGGTGGTCGACGGCGGTGATCGCGCCGAAGCGCTTGACCACGCCGCGCAGGGCGATGGCGGGATCGGAGACCATGAGCGTCGCGGACGTCGCGGACACGAGGCGGCCAGGCGAGTGTAGGTCGACGCGGCGACGCGTCGCCGGCTGGTCAGACGGGGCGCACCGGGATGCCGGCGGCGGCCATGGCGTCCTTGACCTCGCTGATGCGCAG
>CAYQMQ010000047.1:0-12327 GCA_964418395.1 uncultured Actinomycetota bacterium | reverse complement strand
TGACCACCGGCAGGCCGGCGGCCTCCTGCACGGCGACCACCTCGTCGACGGCGCGATCTTCGACGGCGGCGAACGCCGCCGCCGACAGCTCGCCGCGGTCGCGGCCCTCCCGGGCGGCCAGCAGCGCCTCGGGACGCAACAGGCTGCCCACGACGTCGGCGCGCACGCGGCGCAGCCCGTCGATGTCGTCAGCGCGGAGCGGCTGGATCATCCGCGCCCGAGTATCGCGCGGCGCGAGGCGTCAGCTCCAGGGGAACGGCGAGGCGCTGGTGGGATGCAGCTGTCCGGTCTCGTAGCGCGCGTAGCGGAACGGCTCCAGCAGCGGCTGACGCTCCCCCATCAGCTCCTTGGCCACCAGCTGGCCGACGCCCAGCATCTTGTAGCCGTGGTTGGAATCGGCGATCACGTAGCAGTTCTGCCGGAAGACGTCGAACACCGGGAAGCTGTCGGGGCTGAAGGCGCCGATCCCTCCGGTGGGCTCGCGACGGTACAGGTGCCGCTTGCCCTCGAACCGCCGATGGCAGTGGGCCAGCGCCGAGGTCCAAAACCGCACGAAGCCTTCGCCGCCGGCGATCTCGCCCGGCGCGATCTCGCGGTCGCGGCTGACGGTCCGGGCGAGCTGGTCGACGGTGTACTCCGGGCTCGCGGGCCCGTAGGGGTCCACGGCGACGTCCTCGGCGGGGCGCTCGAGCCGCACCGGCGTGGTGCCGCCCTGGATGCCGCCGAAGTGGAAGTCGGGCTTGTAGTAGATGCCCCACAGCCGGTCGGTGAGCAGCTGTCCGTCCTCGTCGTCGTGCAGGGGCTCGTCGCTGTCCACGTGAACCACCGGGGGCAGCCCGCCGCGGTTGTCGGTGAGCTCGTGGGGATCCATGGCCAGCGTGCCCTCCTGCAGGGCCCAGTAGGTCCACACCGGCGCGTTGCGGCGGACCTCCCCCTCGGGGGTGCGCACGTCGATGTGGCTGGGCAGGTCCAGCATCGCCCACACATCGCGGATCCACGGCCCAGCGCCGACCACGACCTCGTCGCAGGCGATCGTGCCCCGGTCGGTGACCACGGCGCGCACGCTGCCGTCGGCGAGGTCGAAGCCGGTAACGGTGACGCCTTCGACGAGGCGCACGCCCTCGGCCTCGGCCTTGCCGGCCAGCCCCTTCATGGAGGCCACGTTGTTGGCGTAGCCCCCGCGCTTCTCGTGCAGCACGACGCTGGCCCCCCGGGCCTGCCAATCATCGAAGAGGCCACGCAGGTAGGAGCGGCACTCGCCTTCCCCCTGCACCAACACCGACTCGTAGCCGATGTCGGCCTGCTGCTTGGCGATGGTGGCCACGTCGTCGGCCATCACGCGGGGGGCGATCTGCAGATAGCCCACGGGGTGGTAGGCGAAGGCCGCCGGGTCGGAGTCCCACACGTCCACGGAGTGGGCCATGAGCTCGCGCATGGCGGGCTGGAAGTAGTTGTTGCGGATGACGCCGCAGGCCACACCCGACGCGCCCGCGGCCACGCTCGTCTTGTCGACCACGAGGACGTCGCGGCCGTCGCCCTTGCCTCGCGCTTTCAGCTCGCGTGCCAGGTGCCAGGCGGTGGACAGGCCGTGGACGCCGGCCCCGACGACGAGGTAGGGGACGTGGCTGGGTAGGGCCGGCATGAGGCACCCCCGTAGACGGTTTTCCATTAAGGAAATACAATTTCCATATATGTGGGCGCAAGGATATGAACATGCCACGCACCGGTCAACCTTCCGAGCGGCACCTGACCTCGGTGCAGCGAGCCATCGCGGTCCTGGAGACGCTGGCCGAGACGGAGAGCGGTCTGGGCACCAACGAGGTGGCCCGCCGCACCGACATCAACCCCAGCACCGTATCCCGGGTGCTCGCCACCCTCGCCGCCGGCGGCCTGGTCGAGCACATCGCCGACAGCGGCCGCTACCGGTTGGGGCTGCGCCTGTTGCAGCTGGGCCGCGCCGCGCTCGGAAGCCTCGGCCTGCGGGACCTGGCCCATCCCCATCTGACCGAGCTGACCCGGCTCACCGGCGAGACGGCCACCCTGTCGGTGCCCGGCGAGGGCGAGGCGATCACGCTCGACTACGTGCCGAGCCCGGCGTCGGTGCGCAGCGAGGCGACCGTGGGACGCACCAGCGCCGCCCACGCCACGGCGGTGGGCAAGGTGTTCCTCGCACACGGGGGGACGCTTCCGGAGGGGCCGCTCAAAGCCTTCACCGACCGCACCGTCACCGACCCCGCCGCGGTCCAGGAAGAGGTCCACACCGTGCGCGAGCGCGGGTGGGCCGAGGCCCTCGGCGAACGCGAGGAGGACCTCAACGGCCTCGCCGTGCCGGTGCTGGACCACGCGGGTGCGCTGATCGGCATCCTCGGGCTGCAGGGGCCGGCGGCGCGCTTTACCCCGGACCGCATGCAGCACGCCCTGCCGCACCTGCGCGAGCGCGCCGCCCTGCTCGGCCAGCGCTGATCCGGCTGCGGGGCCCGGAGGGAGAGTGAGCCCACCCATGCGCATCACCAGCTCGAGGACCCGATACTCGGCGTGGCAGCTGCTGCGGCAGGGGCTCAGCGGCCGGGAGTGGCCGCGCGCGTGGCGGTCGCGCGAGCTCGAGTCCAGCTATGACGCGGTGGTGATCGGCGGGGGCGTGCACGGCCTGGCCACCGCCTACTATCTGGCGGCCCACCACGGGATGCGTGACATCGCGGTGCTCGACAAGGGCTACATCGGCGGGGGCGGGTCGGGCCGCAACACGGCGATCGTGCGGTCGAACTATCTCACCCCGGAGGGGGTGGCGTTCTACAACCGGTCGCTGCAGCTGTACGAGCGTCTGTCGGCCGACTTGAACTTCAACGTGATGCTGTCGCAGCGCGGCCACTGCACGCTGGCGCACTCCGACGCGGGGTTGCGGACCATGCGGTGGCGCGCCGAGGTCAACAAGATCGAGGGCGTGGACTCGGAGGTCATCGGCCCGGCGGAGATCAAGGAGCTGATCCCCTATCTGGACGTCTCCGCGGATGTGCGCTACCCGATCTGGGGGGCGTTGTGGCATCCCCCCGGTGGGATCGTGCGGCACGACGCGGTGGTGTGGGCGTATGCGCGCGGGGCGGACGCCCACGGCGCCCACATCCATCAGGGCACCGAGGTCACCGGTATCCACGTGGCCGACGGCCGGGTCACCGGCGTGCGCACCAATCGTGGCGACGTCGCCACGCCGGTGGTGGTCAACTGCACCGCGGGTTGGTCGACGGTGGTGGCCGACATGGCCGGGGTGAGGCTGCCGGTCACCACGCTGCCGCTGCAGGCGGCGGTGACCGAGCCGGTGCAGCCGTTTTTGGACACGGTGTTGGTGTCGGGGACGTTGCACGTGTATGTCAGCCAGACCGACCGCGGCGAGTTGGTGTTCGGCGCGGCGGTCGACCCGTTCTCGTCGTATTCGATGCGTGGCTCGTTGGAGTTCGTGGAGGGTCTGGCCCAGCACGTGCTGGAGCTGATGCCGTCGCTGTCCAAGCTCAGGATCCTGCGCCAGTGGGCGGGGTTGTGTGACATGACCCCGGATTTCTCGCCGATCATCGGCCCGACGCCGGTGGAGGGGTTCTATGTGGACGTCGGCTGGGGCACGTATGGGTTCAAGGCGGGGCCGGTGGCCGGCGAGGCGATGGCGCAGTGCGTGGCCGGCGGCGGCAAGCCGCCGGAGATCATCGCCGCCTTCGGGTTGGAACGATTCGGCGAGGGGCGCCTGGTGGGCGAGAAGGGAGCGGCCGCCGTTGGACATTGACAGCCGCCGACCGGCGCCAAACGCGACCCCAGCCCCGGCCAGCCCCGAGGGAGGTGGGCCCTCGTGATGCTGCTGCCGTGTCCGTGGTGTGGGCCCCGCAACGTTCAGGAGTTCCATCAGCTCGGTGAGGTCCTGACCCGACCGGACGTGGCCACCACCACCCCGCAGGAGTGGCGCGATTATCTGTTCTTCCGCGACAACCCGCGTGGATGGACAGTCGAGCAGTGGTATCACCGCGCGGGCTGTCGCCGGTTCTTCGTCGCCGAGCGTCACACGGTGACCAACGAGGTGCGGGCCACGCGGCGCCCGACCCGCCAGCGCGGCGAGGCCGAGCCGGGCGGGGCCGGCCAGGCCGACGACCGCTCCGGGAAGGAGTGCCGATGACGCGCGGCCGGACCCCGCAACCGATGCGGTTGAGCGCCCAGCCGGGTGAGGTGCTCGATCGCCGCCGGCCGCTGCAGTTTTTCTGGAACGGGCGCCGGTATGGCGCCTTCGCCGGCGACACGATCTGCTCGGCGTTGGCGGCGGCCGGCGAGCGGGTGTTCACCCGCAGCTTCAAGTACCACCGTCCGCGGGGGATGCTGACCGCCGACCAGCTCGACCCGGGCTGCATGGTGCAGGTCGGCGACGAGCCCAACGTCCGCGGCGCCCACCGCCGGGTGACCGCCGGCATGGACGTGCGCGCCCAGAACGCGTGGCCGTCGCTGCGGTTCGATGCGAAAGCGGTCAACCAGCTCGCAGGGCGGTTCTTGACCGCGGGGTTCTACTACAAGACCTTCATCAAGCCCCAGAAGCTGTGGCCGGCCTACGAGAAGGTGTTGCAGCGGTTCGTGGCCGGCGGTGCGGTGTCGCCGCATCCGTCCGGGGAGTACTACGACAAGCGCTATGTGCACGCCGACGTCGTGGTGGCCGGCGGCGGGCCCGCCGGGTTGAGCGCCGCGCTGGCGGCCGCCCGGGCCGGGGCGCAGGTGCTGGTGGTCGACAACCAGCACGGCCTGGGCGGCCATCTGCGCTGTGGGGATGCGGCCGACCGTGCCCGCCGCGATGAGCTGGTGGCCGCGGTCGAGGCCGAGCCGGGCATCGAGGTGGCCTGTGACTCGGTGGTCGCCGGCCGCTATGACGACAACTGGGTGGCGGTGGTCCAGCGCGACCTGCCACGGGTGGCCGAGCGGTTGTTGAAGGTGCGGGCCAAGACGCTGGTGGTCGCCGCGGGGCTGGTGGAACGCCCGTATGTGTTCGCCGGCAACGACCTGCCCGGGGTGATGCTGTCGACCGCCGTGCGGCGGCTGATCAACCTGTACGCGGTCAAGCCGGGCGAGCGGGCGGTGGTGCTGTCGGCCAACGAGTCGGGGGATGCGGCCGCAGCCGACCTGGACCGGGCCGGGGTGGACGTGGCGCGCGTCGAGGACGTGCGCGCCGGCGGTGACGTGATCCGCGCGGTCGGCCGTGGCGGCCTCAAAGCCGTCGAGCTCGGCGACGGCTCGCGGGTGGACTGCGACCTGTTGGTCACCGCCACAGGCTGGACGGCGCCGACGTCGCTGTTGAACCAGGCCGGCGCGCGTCCGGCCTACGACCCGCGCGCCGCCCGGTTCGTGCCCGACCCGTCGCAGCTGCCTGCCGAGGTCATGGCCGCCGGCCACATGGCCGGTGACGGCACGGCCGACGAGCTGATCGCCCACGCCGAGGCGGTGGGCCGCGAGGCGGCCCGCCGGGCTCGGCGCGTCGCCCACGCCTGGCACGGCCACCAGACCACCTCCGACACCGCGGCGGGCGAGGCCGGCGAGGCGATCCCGGACCTGTCCCTGCGGCCGCATCCGGACCTATCCCCCCGCCCCCACCCGGCGCGCTTCCGCGGGCGCACCCACGGTTTTGTGGACTTCTCCGAGGACGTCACCTCCAAAGACCTGGTCAGCGCGGTCGCCGAGGGCTACGACTCCGTCGAGCTCGTCAAGCGCTACACCACGGTGACGATGGGCCCGGCCCAGGGCAAGCTCGAGACGGTCAACGCCGTGGCGGTGCTGGCCGAGGCCACCGGATCGACGATCGGCGAGACCGGCACCACCGTGTGGCGCCCGCCGTATGAGCCGGTGACGTTGGGGGCGCTGGCCGGACGCGGCTTCGAGCCGGTGCGCTACTCCCCCATGGAGCCCTGGCACCGCCGGCACGGCGCCCACCCCCTCGTCGCGGGCGCGTGGATCCGCCCCGACCACTACGGCGACCCGCAGGCGGAGGTCGCCAACGTCCGCGCCAACGTGGGGCTGATCGACGTCACCCCGATCGGCAAGCTCGACCTGCGCGGGCCGGACGTGCCCAAGCTGTTGAACCTGTTGTACGTCAACAAGTGGTCCAAGCTCGACATCGGGCGGGTGCGCTACGGCGTGATGTGCACCGACGACGGCGTGGTCTTCGACGACGGCGTGACCGGGCGGCTGGCCGAGGATCACTTCCTGATGAGCACCACCTCGTCGGGTGCCGCGCCCGTGTGGGAGTGGCTGGAGTTCTGGCTGCAGACCGTCCACCCCGAGTGGCGGGTGCACGTCACGCCCGTGACCACCGCCTACGCCAGCATGAACCTGGCCGGGCCGAAGGCCCGCGAGCTGCTGTCGCGGGTGGCCGAGGGCGTGGACCTGTCCAACGAGGCCTTCCCCTACCTGGGGGTGCGCAGCGGACACATTGCCGGCGTCGACGGGTGTGTGATGTGGCGCATCGGCTTCACCGGCGAGCTGGCCTACGAGCTGCACGTGCCCGCCGGCTACGGCCAGTACGTGTGGGAAACGCTGATGGCCATCGGCGCCGATCTGGGCATCGGCGCCTTCGGGGTGGAGGCCCAGCGGATCATGCGCCTGGAGAAGGGCCATCTCATCGTGGGCCAGGACACCGACGCGCTCACCCAGGGGTTCTCGGCTGGCATCGACTGGGCCATCAAGCTCGACAAGGACGACTTCGCCGGCAAGCCCGAGCTCGCCTGGCAGCGCCAACGCAGCGACTCGCCCCGCCTGGTGGCCTTGCAGCCACACGACCCCGCGACGGTGCCGCCGGAAGCGTGCCAGATCATCGCCGACGGCAACCGCATCGTCGGGCGGGTGACCTCCAGCCGCTACTCCCCCACGCTGCACCGCTCGATCTGTTTAGCACAGGTGTCACCCCACCTCGCCGAGGCCGGCACCACGGTCACGCTCCGCCTGCCGGACGCGACCACCGTGCCCGCGCGGGTGATGGAGGGCCTGGCGCACGTTGATCCGCAAGGGGAGCGTCTCCGTGTCTGAGGCCACATTCGCGCCTGTCGCGCACGGCCCGATCGAACCGGCCCCGCCCGTGACCGTCGTGGCCGGATGGCGAGTCAGCGGCCGCCGGACCATGGCGGCGCTGACGCTTGCCGACGCCACCCCGCTGGCCAAGGTCCAGCTCAAAGCCCCCGAAGCCGGGACGGCCGCCGACACGGTGGGGGTGGCGCACCTGACCGCCCGGCGGGACGAGCACGGTGCGCTGGTGATCGGCTCCGGCCCCGGCGAGTGGCTGGTGCTGGCGCCGCCGGGCGAAGCCGACGACGTCGCCGCCCGCTACACCGAGCGGCTGCAGGACTCAGGCGAGTTCGTCTCGGTCATACCGGTGACCCACGGCCGGGCGCTCATGCGTCTGACCGGCGATTCGGCGGCCGACGTCCTGGCCAAGGTCTGCGGGATTGACCTGGCCGACGCCGTCACCCCGGACGGGACGGCACTGCGCACCTCGGTAGCCCGAGTGGTGACCGACGTGGTCCGCGATGACCAGGGCACGACGCCCTCATATCTGCTTCACTGCGAAACGTCGTCGGGCCAGTACCTGTTCGACTCCCTGCTGGACGCCGGCGAGGAGTTCGGGGTGGATGTCGACGGGTTCACACCGCCTGGGATCTGACAAGGAGCACACCATGGGCCTGCCCAACGATCTGGAGATCTCGCGCAGCGCGTCGCTGCGGCCCCTGCCGGAGCTCGCGCGCGACATGGGCATCGACCCCGGCTATCTGGAGCCCTACGGCGACAACGTCGCCAAGATCAAGCTGGAGGCCCAGTCCGGGCTGGCCGACCGGCCCAAGGCGAAGTACGTCGTGGTCACCGCCATCACGCCCACGCCGCTGGGAGAGGGCAAGACGACGACGACGGTCGGCCTGGGCCAGGCGTTTCGCCACATCAACCGGACGGCGACGGTGGCCATCCGCCAGCCGTCGATGGGCCCGACGTTCGGCATCAAGGGCGGCGCCGCCGGGGGCGGCTACAGCCAGGTGGTGCCCATGGAGCTGCTCAACCTGCACCTGACCGGCGACATGCACGCGGTCACGTCGGCCCACAACCAGCTCGCCGCGATGGTCGACAACCATCTCCACTTCCGCAGCCGCTACCAGCTCGATGCCGACAACGTGAGCTGGCGGCGGGTGGTCGACATCAACGACCGGGCGCTGCGCAACATCGTGATCGGCCTGGGCGGCCAAACCGACGGCGTGCCCCGCGAGACCGGGTTCGACATCACCGCCGCCAGCGAGGTGATGGCCGTGCTGGCGCTGTCCACCTCGCTGCACGACATGCGCCAGCGGCTGGGACGCATCGTGGTCGGCACCACGCTGGACGAGGAGCCGGTCACCGCCGAGGACGTGCGCGCCGCCGGGGCCATGACCGTCATGCTGCGCGAAGCGATCAAGCCCAACCTGTTGCAGACCATGGAGAACACGCCGGTGCTGGTGCACGCCGGCCCGTTCGGCAACATCGCCCACGGCAACTCCTCGATCGTGGCCGACCAGATCGGCATCCGCGGCGGCGACTTCCTGATCACCGAAGCCGGCTTCGGCGCCGACATGGGCGCCGAGCGCTTCTTCAACATCAAGTGCCGCACCTCCGGCCTCACTCCCGACGCGGCCGTGCTGGTGGCCACCGTGCGCGGGCTCAAGACCCACTCGGGCAAGTTCCGGGTCAGCGCCGGCAAGCCGTTGCCGGCCGAGATGACCGCCGAAAACCCCGACGACGTGCTGGCCGGCGCCGACAACCTGCGCAAGCAGGTCGACAACGTCCGCCAGCACGGCGTGTCGCCGGTCGTGGCCATCAACTCCTTTCCCACCGACTACGAGTCCGAGCACCAGGCCATCCGCGACGTCTGCCACGAGCTCGGCGTGCGCGTGGCGGTCTCCGACCACTTCGCCCAGGGCGGCAAGGGCGCCGCCGAGCTGGCCTCCGCGGTCGCCGAGGCCGCCGACGAGCCCAGCGACTTCCACCCGCTGTACGACGACGAGCTCAGCCTCAAAGACAAGATCCACGCCGTGGCCACCAACATCTACGGCGCCGACGGGGTCGAATACGACATCAAGGCCCACCGGCAGCTGGAGCGCTACGAGGAACGCGGCTACGGCGACCTCCCGGTGTGCATCGCCAAGACCCACCTGTCGATCTCCCACGACCCCAACCTCAAAGGTGCCCCCACCGGATGGACCCTGCCGGTGCGCGAGGTACGCGCATCGGTCGGCGCCGGCTTCGTCTATCCGGTGTGCGGCGAGATGCGCACCATGCCCGGCCTCAGCCGCACCCCCGGAGCGGAACACATCGACATCGATGCCGACGGCCAGATCGTCGGCTTGTCCTGAGCCGGGCGATCCCGACCCCGAGAGTCACGCTGTGAGCACAGAGCACCTGTCCACGCTGTCCGTCCATGACTTCCTCGACGCGATGGCCACCGACGACGCCGCACCCGGCGGCGGGGCGGCGGCCGCGGTGTCGGTGGCCATGGGTGCCGCGCTGGCCGGCATGGCCGCCCGCCTGTCCGCCCGTCATCTCGACGAGGCCGGCACGCTCGCCGAGCAGGCCGACGAGCTGCGCCGGCGAGCCGCTCCGCTGGCTGACGAGGACGCCGCGGCCTACGCAGCCGTCCTGCAGGCCTTCCAGCTGCCCCGTGACGACGCGGGCACCCGCCGCCAGCGCATCGGCGAGGCGTTGTCACAGGCCGCCGATGTCCCCTTGGCCATCGCCGACGCCGGCCGACGCGTCCAGCAGCTGGCCGTCCAGCTGGCACACAGCGGCAACCCCAACCTCGGCGGCGACGCGGTGACCGCCGCGCTGCTGGCGGGGGCCGCTACCCGGGCCGCCGCCCATTTGGCCGAGCTCAACCTGGCCCAGGCCGGCATCGACGACGAGCGCCGGCGGCGCGCGTCGAACCTGCGCCGCCACGGAGGCGACCACGCCGAGCACGCCTTCGCTGACCCCACGTCCACCTCGGGGCGATGACACCCGACCCTGACCACCACACGGAGGACCCGATGGCTGCACACGTCATCGACGGCCGGCGCCTGGCCCGCGAGCTCAAAGAGGGGCTGTCGGCCGAGATCAAGCTACTCGCCGACCAGGGCATCCGCCCCGGGCTGGCCACGGTGCTGGTGGGCGAGAGCTATCCGGCCAAAGCCTACGAGCGGCGGGTGCGCCAGCTGGCCGAGGAGCTGGGATGCCATTACGTCGCCGAGCACCTGCCCGACGACGTCGAGGAAGCCGACGCCGTGGCGGCGGTGGGCAAGCTCGACGCCGACCCGCGCATCTCGGGCATCCTCGTGCTGCGCCCGCTGCCCGACCACATCAGCGAAGTCGCGATGTACCGCGCCCTCGACCCGCTCAAGGACATCGAGGCCGTGCATCCCGTCAACGCCGGGCTGTTGGCCCTCGGACGGCCCCGCTACATCCCGTCGACGCCGGCCTCGGCGTTCCACCTGCTGGACCACTACCTCGCCGAGTCGGGGCGGGACCCGGCGAGCTTCTACGAGGCGGCCAACATCGTGGTGGTGGGCCGCTCCAACAACGTGGGCAAGCCCGCCATCCACCTCGGCGTGACCCGTCACGCCACGATGGTGTCCTGCGACGTCCACAGCTACGAAGCCGGCTGGCTGTATCAGCACACCGCCGCCGCGGACGTGGTCATCGTCGCCGCCGGCGTGCCCGGGCTCGTCTCAGGCGAGCACGTCAAAAAGGGGGTCATCGCCGTGGACGTCGGGATCAACCCGATCACGGGTCCCGAGGGCAAGGTGCGGCTCGTGGGCGACCTCGACGCCGACAGCGTCGCCACCAAGGCCGAAGCCATCTCCCCGGTGCCCGGCGGAGTCGGGCCGATCACCGACGTGTGGCTGGTCAAGAACACCGTGGCCGCCGCGCGACTCACCGCCGACGTCGACGCCGCACAGGCATCGCTGGAGGGCATGACCATCGCCGCCGACGACGGGGGACGACGCTGACCTGTCCATGTGGTCACCCCTGGTGTGAGACGGCATCCCGAGAGCCCGGTAAGCCCTCGCTAGACTCGCCGGCCGTGACCGCCGCCGCACGGTGTTTCTCGCATTTAGGTCCCCATTCGAAGGAGAACCCCGGTGACACGCGCTGATCTCGGACGTTCGTCGACGCCGCCTTCCGCGTTCGGTTGGAACCGCTACCTGTTCGTGACATTGTTCGCCCTCCTCGTCGTCCTCGCCGGGTGTAGCGGTGGCGACGCCGAGCAAGGAGCGGAGTCCCAAGGGGAGCCCGACACGGAGGGGACCGGCACCAACACGGACGAGGCCGACACGGATGGCGATGGCGAGCTCACCTCCATCGACGTGGCGTTCGTGCCCGCCACCACGGGGCTACTGTTGAACGTCGCCGAGGCGGAGGGCTTCTTCGAGGATCACGGCCTGGACGCCGAGTTGTCGAAAGCCCAGAACATCTCCGAGATCATCCCGACGCTCGGGCAACAGTTCGACATCTCCCTGGGCACGACCACCGACCTGATCCGCGCGGGTGAGTCCGGCCTGGACGTCGTCCAGATCTCGGGCAACACGATCAGCACCGAGGAAAACCCGTTCGCGCAGCTCATCGCCGGGGCTGATTCCGGCATCGAGGACGTCACCGACCTCGAGGGCCGGCGGGTGGCGAGCCCGACGCTCAGTGGCGTCATCAACATGGCCGTTCTCTACTGGGCCCAGCAGGAAGGCATCGATCCCGACTCGATCGAAGGCGTGCAGGTCCCGCCCCCGAACCATCCCGACCAGCTCAACGCCGGGCAGGTGGACGCGGTGCAGGCGCTGGAGCCGTTCGCGAGCCAGTTGTTGAGCCAAGGCCACCAGTCGCTCGGCAATCCCTTCGCAGCGATCAAGTTGCCGCTGGCCACCAACTTCTGGGTCGCCAACGGTCAGTGGGCCGACGACAACCCCGAGGTGGTCGACGGGTTCACCAGCGCGCTGCAAGACGCCAAGGACTTCCTCAAGGACAGCGACGAGAACGAAGCGCGCGCCCGCGAGGTGTTGCAGGAATACACCGGCATGCCGCCGGAAGCTGCGGAGAACGTGGCGCTGCCCACATTCGACCTCGAAGTGCGTCAGGACGATGTAGACACTTGGATCGACGTGCTCGAACAGCTCGGAGAGCTCGATGGCGACATCGACTCTCAGGGCCTGGTCCGCTGACCGGCATGATCGGGCCTTCCGATCGCGAGCGCTGTTTCGAGTGCCGCTGTCTGGACGTGGAGCTGCCCACCCACGAGGGCGTGTTCACGGTCCTGTCGAACCTCGGCCTCGACGTTTA
>CAYQMQ010000046.1:0-12398 GCA_964418395.1 uncultured Actinomycetota bacterium | reverse complement strand
GCACGTCCCAGCCGGGGTCGGGACGGCGGGAGTGATCCGGGTCGGGACGGCGGGAAGGATCCGGGTCGGGACGGCGGGAAGGATCCGGGTCGGGACGGCGGGAGTGATCCGAGTCGGAAGAACCGTCGAAACCGGGGTCGGGCGGGTCAGGGTCGCTCGGCACCGGGGACGTCGCTCCTCTCAACTCAACGGCCACAGGGCCAGCCTCTGCCTGCCCGACCCCTGCCGTCAAGCATCCGTCACGCCAGCACCCGCCGCCGGAACCCCCAGATGCCGACGGTCGCGGCGCCACTGCCGCAAACCACCATCCCGGCGTAGACCCCGGCCGCGTGCATGTGGGCCAACGGCGTCAACGCCATCCGGAAGCCCTCGGAGAAGTACACCAGCGGGTTGGCGAGCACCAGCCACTGCAGCCACGGGATCGGGCCCAGCTGGGTCCACGGGAAGTAGGTGGCGCCCAGGAACGTCACCGGCAGGATGATGACCGAGAACATCATCGGCACCTGTTTGGGGGTCACCAGCGTGCCCAGAGCCAGGCCCACCGAGGCGCCCACGAACGGCGCGAGCACGCCGACGGCCACGAGGTGGGGCCAGTCGATCGCCAGCGAGAGCGGCTCGGCGGGCACCACCGCCACGATCGGGAAGACCACCAGGACCGCCACGACCCCCTGCAGGGCACCGGAGACGATCTTTTGCAGCGCCACCGCCCACACGGGCAGCGGCGCCATGACGCGGTCCTCGATCTCGTGGGTGTAGCCGAAGTCGTCGACCAGCGGCAGCGCCACCGCCTGCACGCCCTTGATCATCATCGTGATGGCCAGCACGCCGGGCACCAGCACGTCGGAGAAGCTGGCCTCGCCCCCGAAAGCCCGCAGGTCCTGCCCGATGAGCGGGAACACGTAGGTGAACACGAACACCAGCAGCAGGGGCTGGCTGACGGTGCGGATGAGGAAGTACCACCGCTCACGCGTCAGCACCCGCGCGTCGCGCAGCAACAGCCCGCCGAAGGCGGCCAGCGCGGGCCACCGCACGCGGGGGCGTCCTTCGTCGGCGGTCGACGGCCTCAAGCGGGAGATGGCGTCGGTCATCTCGGTCACCTTAGCGCCCTCGGCACGAACACCGTGCGCGACGGAAACCGTCACATGCGACCGGTCACTCGCCGGCCCCGCCGCCACCTACCACCCAAACCGTCACATCCGACGGATCACGCGCCGACGCCGGGCCGGCCCGCGCGCTCACTCGCGCAGCTCGCGCCCGGTGAGGCTGACGAAGACCGTCTCCAGGCTCGGCTCGGTCGCCGACAGATCGCTGACGGTCAACCCCGCCCGCTCGGCGGCGGCCACCAGCCGCGGCAGCAGCCCCCGGGCGGTGGCGGCGAAGCACTCCACGGCGCCGTCGCGGATCTCGACGCGGGTGACCGAGGCCACGTCAGCCAGCGTGTCGGCGAGCACCGCGACATCGTCGGGGTGGGGCTGCCCGCCCAGCTCGCGGGCGGTGGGGGTGACGCGGACCACCGCTTGGGCGTCGACGCGGTGCTTGAGCTCCTCGGGGTGGTCGCAGGCGAGCACCCGGCCGTGGTCCATGATCGCCACCCGGTGGCACAGCCGGTCGGCTTCCTCCATGTAGTGGGTGGTCAACAGAATCGACTGGCCGGCCGCGTTCAGCTTGCTGAGCAGCTCCCACAACGCGATGCGGCTCTGGGGGTCGAGCCCGACGGTGGGCTCGTCGAGGAACAGCACCTCGGGCTCGTGCATCAGCGCGCGGGCGATCATCAGCCGCTGGGCCAACCCGCCGGAGAGCTTGTCGACCAGCACGTCGCGCTTGTCGCCCAGCCGGAACTGGTCCAGCTGAAAGTCGGCCAGCGCTCCGGCGCGGCGGCGCCCGTAGCCGAAGTAGCGCGCGTGGTAGTAGAGGTTCTCGCGGGCGCTGAGGGAGCGGTCGAGGGTGTTGGTCTGGCTCACCACCCCGATCGACTGCTTGGTGCGGGCGGGCTCGGCGACGACGTCGCACCCGGCCACGTGCGCCCGCCCGCTGGTCGGCAGCACGCGGGTGGTGAGCATGCCGATCGTGGTCGTCTTGCCGGCCCCGTTGGGGCCCAGCAGGCCGAAGAACTCGCCGCGCGCCACTTCGAGGTCCACGCCGTCCACGGCGCGCAACCCGCCCTTGAAGTCCTTGCTCAACGCCGACGTGGCGATGATCGGCTCGCTCGCTGAGCGAGCCTGGCGGACAGCTGGCGCGGTGGCGGTCACGCATCCCTCTCACGAACGGGCCCCGCTGGGAGGATAGGCCGTTGCTCCCGTGCCGGCCGCGGGCTTTGCGGCAACATGTGGCCGCGCCTTCGCCACCGCTCGACCGACGACAGGAGCCCAGCCGTGCACGGCAGCTGGCACGAGGTCGCCCCCGGCGTGTGGCAGGGGCGCTATGCACCCTTCGACGTCACCGTCGCGGTCGTGGCCGGCGAGGAGGCCAGTCTCGTGGTCGACACCCGCTGCGGGCCCGGCCAAGCCGCCGAGGTGCAAAGCGACCTCGACGCGCTCGCGCTCCCCGCCGTGACCCACGTGGTCAACACCCACGCGCACGGCGACCACTGCTTCGGCAACGCCGCGTTCGCCGGCCACGCCGAGCTGTGGGGCCATCGCGGGTGTGGCGACGCGCTGGCCGACGGGGGCGAGGCGCAACGACGCCATCTCCTGGAAGCTCTCGAGCGTGACGACGGCGCCGATGACGGCTCGACCGCCGAGGACATCGCCCGCGCCGAGATCGTGGCGCCACAGCGGCTGGTGGACGAACGGGCCGAGATCGACGTCGGCGGGCGGCGCGTGCGGCTGCGGTTCCTCGGGGCCGGCCACACCGACCACGATCTCGTGGTCGACGTGCCGGATGCCGACACCGTGATCGCCGGCGATCTGGTCGAGGAGAGCGGCCCGCCCTCCTTCGACCACAGCGACCCGCAGGCGTGGCCGGAGACCCTCGACCGGCTCCGGGCGCTGGGACGACGGGTGATCGTGCCCGGCCACGGCGCCTGCGTGGGTCCGTTGTTCGTGGCCGATCAGCAGGCGGAGCTCGCCGCGCTGGCCGATCTGGTGGCCCAGGTCGAGCGCGGGACGCTGAGCGCCGACCAGGCGGTGCGCCGCGCTTCCCTGCCCGAGGGCGCGGTGCGCGCCGCGGTCGCTCGACGCCAACGTCCCTAGTACGCCTGGGCGTAGGTCCTGTCGATCTCCCGGGCCTGGTCGCCGAGGTAGGCGTGCCGGCTCATGTCGGCCTCGAACCGGGCCGCTGGGGGCTGGCGCCCCAGCGCCTCGGCCATCGCGCGGACGTGGTGGGGCGAGGCGCCGCAGCACAAGCCCAGATAGCGCACGCCCCGGGCGGTGGCCTCCCGGGTGAAGTCGGCCACGTCGGCCCGAGTGCAGGTGAACGGATCCAGGCCGGTGGGAAACGGCCGTTCGCCGGGGCGCTGCGGGTCACGCAGCGACTGCATCGACGGCTGCTCCTCGGTGGTGCGGTAGGGCACCGGCAAGGCCGCCACCGGGGTGTCCAGCGTCGCGGCGGCCGAGGCGGCCATCGGCAGCAGGGTGGACGGGCCACGCCCGCAGTTGAAGCCGACCACCTCGGCGCCCCGCTCGGCCAGCTCGGCACAGGCGGCAACGGGCTCCCACCCGTCACGGGTGACCGGCTGCCGGTGGATCGTCAGCGTCACCGCGATCTCCACCCCGGCGGCTTTGGCCGCGTCGACGGCTTCGAGGGCTTCGCCCAGCCAGGAGAAGGTCTCGGCCACGACGTAGTCGACGCCGGCTTCCGCGGCCCAGGCGAGCTGCTCGTCGAATATGGACCGGACCTCGTCGCGGCGCTCCGGCGCCCAGATGTTGGTGTTGCAGAGGTTCCCGGCCACCAGCGGGCGTTGTTCGCCGTCGGCGAACTCGTCGGCGACTTGCGTGGCCAGTGCCAGGGCCCGCCGGTTGATCGCCTCCAGATCGCGTTGGCGGCCGATGGCCTCCAGCTTCTCGCGGTGGGCGTAGTACGTCAGCGCCAACACCACGTCCGACCCGGCGTGCACGTAGTCGCGGTGCAGCTGGGCCACGATCTCGGGGCGCTCGAGCAGGATCTCGGGTACGAACGGGCCGGCTTGCAGATAGCCGCGGCGTTCGAGTTCGAAGAGGTACCCCTCGGCGCACAGCAGGGGGGCGCCGCTGGCCAGACGGGCGGTCAAGGACATGATCCCCTCCTTTTTTCTTGTACGGCGACAGTGTGTCACACAGCGGCACGTCCGCCGGTCGGGCCTCGCCGCCCCCGCCGGGGCTCCGGCCCGGCATCGGCGCCGTCCGAGCGGCTCAGCAGCCGCGTTGGATCAGCCCGTCCCGCGCGAGCGCCGCCAGCTCCCCCGCCGCGGCCCGCACCCAGCCGAGCGCTCCGAGCTCGGTGGAGGCGTCGACCACTTCGACCCGGGCATCCACGCAACGCTCGAACAGCATCCGCGCCCGGGAAACGTGATAGGTGGAGGTCAACAACGTGATCGTGTCCCAGCCTCTCTGCGCTGCCATCTCGGCGATGGCACGCGCCTCGCCCCGCGTGGTCGCCGGCACCGGCTCGAAGCAGATGACGTCGTAGCCGTCGACGCTCTCTCCGCAGCGCGGCCACCCGGCGGGCCACTCCGCGCCCGGTGTCTGGGACACCACCAGCAGGTCGGTGCCGCCGCGGGGCATCACCCGCTCGGCGGTGACGGCTCGCTCCCCCTCGCCGTCGCTCAACAGCACCACAGCGTCGGTGTCGCCGGGCACCGGCTGGGTCTCCGGGATCACCACCAGCGGCAGGGCCACGCCCACCGCGACGATACCCACCAGCACCAGGGCCGCCACCGTCAAGCGCAGCCGCCGGGCCCAGCGGCGTCCGCGGGTGAAGTGCAGCTGCTCGGGGATGGGTGACCGCCGAGAGGCGCGTCCAGGATCGGGCGCGCCACCGGCCATCGTCAGCGCTCCTCCGCGGTGCCGCGCCTGTGGTCGAGCTCGTCGACGGTCATGAGCACCTCCCGGGCTTTCGGCCCCTCGCTGGGGCCGACCACGCCGAGCTCCTCGAGCTCGTCCATCAGCCGTCCAGCCCGGGCGAACCCGACCTTGAGCTTGCGCTGCAGCATCGACGTCGACCCCAGGCCGGACCGCACCACCAGGTCCATCGCCGCGCGGGTCAGGTCGCTGTCGTTGGCGTCGACGTCCTGCGCGTCGGACAGCAGCGCGTCGTCGCCCTTCTTGACGAGGTCGGGCACCTCCTGGGGCTCGCCCTGGCCCTGCCAGTGGCTTACCACCCGCTCGATCTCGTCCTCATCGACGAAACAGCCCTGCAGGCGGTGGGGTTTGGAGGCGTTGGCGTGCAGGAACAGCATGTCCCCGTCGCCGACGAGCTTCTCGGCGCCGTAGGCGTTGAGCACCGTCTTGGAGTCGTGGCCGGTGGCCATGGACAGGGCGATGCGGCTGGGCACGTTGGCTTTGATCAGCCCCGTCACCACCTGCACCTCGGGGCGCTGGGTGGCGACGACCAGGTGGATGCCCACCGCGCGGGCCATCTGCGAGATCCGCACGATGGCGCTCTCGATGTCGCGGGGGGCCACCATCATCAGGTCGGCGAGCTCGTCGATGACCACCAGCACGTAGCGCAGGCGGGGCGGATGCCACTCCTCGCCGCGGGCGGTCGCGGCCGCCTTCTCCGCCGACAGGCGGGTGCCGTCCTTGGGGCGGTCGAGGTCGCCGCGGTCGACCGCCGCGTTCCACCCCTCGATGTTGCGATAACCCTGCTCGGACAGCATCTCGTAGCGGTGGTCCATCTCGGTGACCACCCAGTCGAGGGCTTCGCTGGCCCGCTTGGGCTCGGTGATCACCTGGCCCAGCAGATGGGGCACGCCGGCATAGTGGTTGAGCTCCACCCGCTTGGGGTCGATCAGCACCATCTGCACCTGCGAGGGGGCGGCGCGCACCAGCACGCTGGTGACGATCGCGTTCATCAACACCGACTTGCCGGAGCCGGTCGCCCCCGCGATGAGCACGTGGGGCATCTTGGCGAGGTTGGCCATCACGTACTGCCCGCCGATGTCGATGCCCAGCCCCACCGTCAGCGGATGCGGGTCCGCGGCGGCCTCCTCGCTGCGCAGCATGTCGCCGAGCGTGATCAGGTCCCGCTCCCGGTTGGGCACCTCGATGCCGATGGCGCTCTTGCCGGGAATCGGCGCCACGATGCGGATCTCGGGGGTGGCCAGGGCGTAGGCGAGATCGTCGGACAGCTTCGTGACGGCGTTGACGCGCACCCCCTCGCCGAGCTCGAGCTCGAAGCGCGTGACGGTCGGCCCCCGCCGGACGCGCTCGACGGTCGCGTTGACGTTGAACTGCCGCAGGGTGTGCTCGAGCGCGCGGGTCATCTGATCCAGCGCCCGCTTGTTGCCCGCCGCGACCCGGCCGGTGCGCAGCAACGCGACGTCGGGCAGCTCGTAGTCGCCCTCGTCGGCCGGCCCGGACGGCGAGCCCCCGCCGACGTCGACGCCCGCGGGCAGCAGCGAGGCGACCCCACCGTGGTCGCCGTCCTCGGCGTCGTCGCCGGCCTCGTCACGCCCGTCCATACCCTCCACGATCGGCCCCGTCGGGGGCGGTGTCGGAGCGACGGCCTCGGCGGCCTCCCCCGCGAGCCCTGCTTCTGTGGGAACGAAGCCGGCGTCAGCGTCGTCGAGGGGGACCGTCGCCGCGGCAGCGGCACGGTCGCGGCGCACGGCGGCCCGCTCGCGGCGCCGAGCGGCGGCGTCGCGAAGGGCGTGGCGAGCTCGACCAGCATGTCCGCCGACCCAGGTGGCCACGGTCCGCGGCGACGTGGCGGTGGCCACCAGCACGCCGGCCAGGACCAGCACGACCAACAGCACCGCTGCACCAGCCTCGGCGGCCAGTGCCACCAGCGGGCCGGTGACGATCGCGCCGAGCCATCCGGCAGCCTCGCGCAACATCTCCGGCGAGGCGTCCAGTCGGGGCGCGCCCGCGGCGAGGTGCCACAGCCCGGCCAGGCCCAGCACCGTCAGGGTCGCGCCGGCCATCACCCGCCGTTGGCCGCTCCGGCGCTCGGCGAGCACCAGCGCTCCCCCGGCCACCAGAGCCGGTGGCAGCACCACACCCAACGCACCCAGAAGGGCGCGGAACAGTCCCGCCAGCACCGAGCCGACCGGTCCGGCGACGTCGGCGTACAGCCCCAGCGCCCCCAACACACCCAGCACGAGCAGGGCCACCCCGACGATGTCGCGGGCGAGCGCCCGCCGGGCGGCGGCGCGCTGAGCAGCCTTGCTGCGGCCGGTCGACCGGCGCTTGGTGGTGGCGTTCTTCGCTGCCATCGGAGCGGGTGGCTCCTTCTCGTTCGGCGTTCCGCACGGATCGCCTCGTCGCGTACCCGCGCCATCGGCGTAGGCGCGACCCGCGGCTGGCCGCGGGTGTTAGAGCTCGACCAGCACCGGCAGGATCACCGGGCGGCGTCCGGTCTCCTCGCGCCAGAACTGTCGCAGGGTCTCCACCGCCGTGCGGCGCACCACCGCCTCTTCGCTGCCGCGGTCCTCGCCGGCGCGCAAAGCGTCCTCGAGCATGCCGGCCGCCTTCTCCAACAGCACCGACCCGTCGTGCTCGCCGATCACGCCCTGCTGCACGATCTGGGGGGTGCCCACCAGCCGGGCGTGGTTGTCGAGGGTGAGCACGCTCACGCACACGCCCTCGCTGGACAGCGCCCCCCGGTCGCGCAGCACCGCGTCGCCGACGTCGCCCACGCCGAGCCCGTCGACGAACACCCGCCCGGCGTCGAACGAGTCGCCGCGCCGCACCCGGCCGTCCTCGAGCACCACCGAGTCGCCGTCCTCGCACACGAAGGCGTGCTCCCGCGCGAGGCCGCAGGCCACGGCGATGTCGGCGTGGGCGGCCATGTGGCGGTACTCGCCGTGGACTGGCACGAACGCGCGGGGGCGGACGATGTTGTGGAAGAACTGCAGCTCGTCGGCGGCGGCGTGGCCGGACACGTGGATGTCGGCGACGCCCTTGTGCACCACCCGCGCGCCCTGCCGGGTCAGCCCGTTGATCGTGCGGTAGATCGCGCTCTCGTTGCCGGGGATGACCGACGAGGCCATGACCACGGTGTCGTCCGGCTCGATGCGCACCTGCTTGTGGCGGCCAGCGGCCATCAGCGATAGCGCGGCGAACGGCTCACCCTGCGACCCGGTGCAGATCAGCGCGATCCGCTCGGGCGGCAGCGCCTCGACCTCCTTGAGATCGACCACGTCGGCGTCGTCGTAGCTGAGATACCCGAGCTCGCGGGCGATCGGCATGTTGCGCAGCATCGAGCGCCCGATGAAGCAGCACACCCGCTCAGCGTCGCGGGCGGCATCCAGCGCCTGCTGCACGCGGTGGATGTGGCTGGCGAACGTCGTGACCACGATTCGGCCGCTGGCTTCGTCGAACACCTGGTGCAGGGTGCGTCCCACGCTGCGTTCGGTGGGCACGTGGCCGGGCGTGTCGGCGTTGGTCGAGTCGGCCAGCAACAGATCCACCCCGGCGTCGCCGAGCTCGGCGAGGTGAGGCAGGTCGGTGGGCCGGGAGTCGATCGGCGTCTGGTCGAGCTTGAAGTCGCCGGAGTGCAGGATCGTGCCGTGCGGGGTGTGGATCGCCAGCCCGAAGCCGTCGGGGATCGAGTGGGTCACCCCGACGAACTCGAGATCGAACGGCCCCTCGCGGACGCGGTCACCGGCCTCGACGGTGCGCAGGTCCGCGGTGACGCCGGCGTGCTCGGTCAGCTTGGCGTCGATCAGCCCGCAGGTGAGCCGGCTGGCGAACACCGGCAGCTCGCCGAACTCGCGCAGGAAGAACGGCAGCGCGCCCACGTGGTCCTCGTGGCCGTGGGTGATGACCACGCCGGCGATGTCGGCCGCGCGCCCGCGCAGCTCCGACCAGTCGGGCAGGATCAGGTCGATGCCGTAGTGCTCGGCGTCGGGGAACGTCAGCCCCACGTCGATGAGCAGGATCCGCCCGTCGAGCTCGACGGCGGCCATGTTGGCGCCGATCTCGCCGAGACCGCCGAAGAAACGGACGGTGACTGGGGAGCTCTCGGTTCGTGTCGCCATCATCGTCCGCCTTCCACGACCGCGAGGGCGTCGCGCACGCGGGCGGTCACGGCGTCGTCCGGATCGGCCAGGGGGGGCCGCACCGGCCCGCCGGGCAGGCCCACCTCGTTGAGCGCGGCTTTCAACGGCACCGGGTTGGTGTCACAGAACAGCGCGGAGAACAGCGGCAACAACCGGTGGTGCAGCGCCTGCGCGGCCGCGGGGTCCTTGGGGAAGCTGTCGATCAGCTGGTCGAGCTCGTGGCCGACCACGTGCCCGGCCACGCTGATCACCCCGTGACCGCCCAGGGCCAGCAGCGGCAGCAGATCGATGTCGTTGCCGGCGTAGATGCAGAAGTTCTCGGGGGTGCGGGCGGCGATCTCCCCGGCGCGGTCGAAGTCCTTGGCGGCGTCCTTGATGCCGCGCACGTTCGGCGCCGCCTCGATCACGCCGAGCAGCGTGTCGAGCTCCACCCGGCAGGCGGTCCGGCCCGGGATGTCGTAGACGATGATCGGCAGGTCGACGGAGCGGGCAACCGCGGTGAGGTGGTGGGCCAAGCCGCGCTGCGAGGGCTTGTTGTAGTAGGGGGTGACCACCAGCAGGCCGTCGACCCCGAGCTCGGCGGCCTCCCGGCTGCCCTCGATGGTGGCCGCCGTGTCGTTCTTGCCGGTGCCGGCGACGACCGCGGCCTCGCCACCGACCGCCTCCCGCACGGCCCGGAACATGTCCCGCGTCTCGTCGTGGGTCAGCGTGGGCGCCTCGCCGGTGGTGCCACACACCACGATCCCGTCGGAGCCGGTGTCGACGAGATGGCGCGCGAGCCGTTGAGCGCCGTCGAGGTCGAGGCTGTGGTCGGCACGCATCGGCGTGGCCATGGCGGTGAGCAGCGGTCCGAACGGCACGGTCAGGCCTTTGCGCATCGGCGAACGGATCAGAAGGTGGTGCCGCGGGAGTTTACCGAGATGGGCGCACGCGCCTGCGGAGGCGCGGCCGGCCGGGCGGGGCGATTGTGTGTGGACCGGCTTGTGCGGGGGATGGCGACGCCGGTCAGGGGTCGGCGGACGCGGGCGCGTCGAGGTCACCCTCGGCGCTGTCACGGGTGGGAACGGCCGAGGGCGCCAGCCGGAACGAGATCATGAACCGCGCGCCATCACCGGGAGCGGGCTCGTAACGGCACCGCGCCCCCATCTGCCGGCACAGCTCGGCCACCAGCGGCAGGCCGACCCGGGCGGCCGATCGGTCCTCGGGCGCGTCGAACAGCGTGTCGGCGCGATCGGAGGGCACGCCCGGCCCGTCGTCGGTGAGCACCAGCACCCCGTAGCCGCCGCTGGGGACCACCTGCAACCGCGCGTGGGTGCCCGGCGGGGTGTGCTCGACCACGTTCTCCAGCAGGGTCAGCACCACCCGGCGGGCGCCACGCGGGTCGCCGAGGACCTTCACCTCCTCCGGGAGCTCCACGTCCAGGACGTACCCCTCGAGCCGATCGGCCAGCGACACCACGCAGTCGCGCACCACGCGCGGTAGCGAGACGGGCTCGGGCGGGGCGTCCAGGTCGCTGCCGAGCACCCCGAGGTCCGCCAGGCGCCCGACCTCGGCGTCGACCCGCGCCACGCCGATGCGCAGCCGGGCGGCGAGGCGCTCGCGGTCGGTCTCGGCCCACGACGCGTCCGATCCCAGCGACTCCGCCACGGCTTCCAGCTCGCGCAGCGGCTCGCGCACGTCGACGCTGGCGCGGCGCACGAGCTGGCGCCGGCGGCGCCCGCGTCGGCGCACCACCTCGGCTTCGGCGCCGGCCTCGGCCACCAGGTCGTGCAAGCGGCTGGCGTAGGTCGCGGTCAACACGCCCACGCTGACCAGCACTCCGAGGCTGAGCGCGAGGACCGTCAGGCGGTCGTCGAGGGCGGGACGGTGCAGCAACGCCGGCACCAGCCACAGCTGCTCGACGGCGAGGTGGCCGAGGCCGGCCAGCATCCCCAGGCCGGTGAAGCCCCCGGCGGCGACCGGGCCCAGCAGGATGCCGGCGCTGACGATGACGATCGTGTGCACCATCACCATGCCCGAGCCGGTGCCGCCCACGAACGCGACGGCCCCGGACAGCACCACGGCGTCGGCCACCAGCGACACGGTGGTCGTCAGCCGTGGCTGCCGAGCCGACCGCACGAAGTACCAGGTGGTCACGGTCGCCAGGACGGGCAGCCCGATCAGCAGCGGCCACACCTGCGCTCCGTGGATGGCGAACAGCACGGCAACCGCGACCACGTAGGCCGCCCCGCCGGCGGCGCGCACGAAGCCGAACCGGCGCAGCAGGACCTCGTCGGGCACCAGCAAGGCGGTCATGCCGCGATCGTATCCATCACGCCCAATCCCACCGGCGCACGCGCTAGCCTTTCGCGCCATGCTGTGGCACATCGTCCGTTTCCGGTTCCCCGACCACGCCGACCCCGGCGAGCGCGAGCGCTTCGAAGCCGATCTCGCCGGCCTCGACGCCATCGGCGAGGTGCGGGTGCTGCGCGTCGCCCGGGACGTCGACGATCCGCAGGTGACGGGCTTGATCACGGGCTTCGACGACGTCGACGCGCTCGCCGTCTACCGCGACCACCCCGATCACGTGCCGGTGGTGGAGCGCGCCGGGCAGCTGTGCGAGTCCATCACGCGCCTGGATGTGCCCACCGGCGACGATCCGGGCGCGCTGCCACGGCGCCTGTGAGCGAACCGCCCGTGCCCGCTGCGACCGCCGGCGCCCGAGCCGGTGAGGAGGCCCTGGCGGCGGTCATCTTCGACCTCGACGGGGTGTTGACCGACACCGCCGCCTTTCACGAGGCCGGCTGGCAGCGCCTGGCTGACGAGCAGGGCTGGCGGTTCGACTCCCAGCTGGCCGACGAGCTGCGCGGCGTGTCGCGCATGGGCTCGTTGGAACGCATCCTCGAGGTCAACGGCGTGCAGGCCACCGCAGCGGACAAGCAGCGGTGGGCTGAGGCCAAGAACGCCTACTACGTCGCCGCTCTCGACGACGTCTCGCCCGCCGACCTGTTGCCGGGCGCCCGCGAGCTGGTGCGGGCCTGCCGCGAGGCCGGCCTGGCGGTGGCGATCGGCTCGTCGAGCCGCAACGCCCGCACCGTCCTGGACCGGCTGGGCATCACAGCCCTGTTCGACGCGATCAGCGACGGCGAGTCAGTGGAACGGGCCAAGCCCGCCCCGGACCTGTTCCTGCACGCTGCCGAGCAGCTGGGCGCCGCCCCTGGCGGTTGCGCGGTCGTGGAGGACGCCGCCAGCGGCATCGACGCCGCCCTGGCCGCCGGGA
>CAYQMQ010000045.1:0-12425 GCA_964418395.1 uncultured Actinomycetota bacterium | reverse complement strand
TGATCGCCGCGGCGCTGGCCGCCGACGGCGGGGCGGAGTCGGTGGCCGCCGCCACCTGGGTGCACGGCCGGGCGGGTGAGGTTGCCGCGCGGGCGGCGCATCCGCGGACGATCACCGCCTCCGACGTCGCCGCCGCGGTCGCCGGCGCGCTCCGCGAGCTGACCCCCGTGCCGGCGTCATGAGCGGCGATCCCCGCTTCGGCGAGTTCGGCGAGCCCGCGCCCGCGGCTGCGGCGTCGCCCACCCGGATCCTGTCCGGCGACCCGATCGGGCGGGCGGATCGTGATGCCGCCGCGGGCTCCACCAGCCGGCTGGGACCGCCGCGCTACCGGCCCACCTGGGCCGAGATCGACCTCGACGCGGTGGCCGGCAACGTCGCCACGCTGCGCGGCCATGCTCGCGGCGCCGGGCTGATGGCGGTCGTGAAAGCGGACGGCTACGGGCACGGCATGATCCCCGTGGCGCAGGCGGCGCTGGCCGGCGGCGCCGACTGGCTCGCGGTCGCGCTGGTCGAGGAGGGCGAGGCGCTGCGCGCCGCCGGGATCACCGCCCCGGTGCTGGTGATGACCGAGCCCCCGTCCACCGCGATCGCGGCGATGATCGAGACCGACCTCACCCCGACGGTCTACAGCGGCGAGTTCACCGGCGCGCTGGCCAGCTACGCCCGCGACATCGGCCGGCCGGTGTCGGTGCACCTGAAGCTCGACACCGGGATGCGCCGCGTGGGGGTGCCCGACGGCGAGTGGGAGAGCGCGCTCTCCCGCGTGCGCGACGATCCGGCGCTGCACCTCGAGGGGCTGTGGAGCCACTTCGCCGTGGCCGACGAGCCCGACCACCCGTTCATCGCCGAGCAGGCCGACCGGTTCGCCAGAGGGCTCGCGCTGGCGCGGGGTCTCGGGGCGGCCCCCGACGTGGTTCACCTGGCCAACTCGGCGGCCACGCTGGCCCTGCCCGACACCCACTACGACCTGGTCCGCCCGGGCCTGTCGGTCTACGGGCTGGAGCCGTCGCCGGGGCTTGCCGGCTCGGCCCGGCTGCGGCCGGCGATGCGGTGGTGCTCCCGGCTCGGCCTGGTCAAGCGCCTCGCGGCCGGGGAGGCGGTCAGCTACGGGCTGCGCTGGCACGCCCCGGTCGACACGACCGTGGGCACGGTGCCGGCGGGCTATGCCGACGGCGTCACCCGGGCGCTGTCCAACACCGGTGAGGTAGTGTGCGGGGGTCGGCGCGTGCCGATGGTCGGCACGGTGTGCATGGACCAGTTCATGGTCGAGCTCGGCGAAGCCGACGCCGAGGCCGGCGACGAGGTGGTGCTGCTCGGCGACCAGGGCGAGGCGGCGGTCACCGCCGACGACTGGGCGGCGTGGCTGGCCACGATCAACTACGAGGTGGTGTGCGGCGTGGGACGACGGGTGCCGCGGGTCTACGTCGGCGGACAGCGGGCGCGATGAGGTCAGCGACGGGGTGGGGTCTGGCGGCCGTGGGAGCCGCGGTCGGTGGCGGGCTCGGCTGGTGGGCCGAGCGGCGCCGGCTCGACCCGCAGCGCCGCGGCCCGATCCGGCCGGCCGAGGTGCGCCCACCGGACCACGAGCTGGTGGTGACCGCCGACGACGGCACGCGGCTGCACACCGAGGTGCACGGCCCCGAGTCCCCGGTGGCGGGGGTGGCGGGCGGGGCGGCGCCCACGAAGGTGGAGGGCGGGGCGGCGGCGCCCACGATCGTGCTGGTCCACGGCTGGATGATGCGGGTCGGGTTCTGGCGGGCCCAGCTCGCCGACCTCGCCACCCGGTGGCGGGTGGTGGCCTACGACCAGCGCGGGCACGGACAGTCGGAGCTGCCGGCCACCGGCGACTGGTCGCCGGCCGCGCTGGGCCGCGACCTGCGCACGGTGATCGACGCGACGGTGCCGGCCGGACAGCGGTGCGTGGTGGTGGGCCACTCGATGGGCGGCATGGCGCTGCTGGCGCTGGCCCAGGCCGACCCGGCCGCGGCGCGGGCGCGCCTGGCCGGCAGCATGCTGATCTCGACGGCGGCCAACGAGCTGTTCCGGCGCAGCGCCCTCAGCCGCAACAGCCTGATGCTGGCCACGATCGGGCGGCCGGTGATCCCGTGGCTGATGGGCTCGTCCGGGCCGGTCGGTCCGGCCAGCGACGTCATGTTCCACCTCACCCGCGCGGTGTCGCAGACCCCTGGCGGCGACCCCAACCTCGTCGCCGAGGTCGAGCGCATGGTGTTGGACTGCCCGCCGACCACCCGGGCGAGCTGCGCCGCGACGCTGGCCACCCTGGACCTGTCCGAGGGCATCCCGCGGGTGCCCGGGCCGGTGGTGGTGATGGTCGGCCAGCGCGACCGGCTCACCCCGCCGCGCCAGTCGGCGGTGGTCGCCGCCGCCCGGCCCGACGCCGACCTGGTGGTCCTGCCCGAGATCGGCCACATGGCGCCGCTGGAGGCCCCCGAGGTGGTCAACGCCCGCGTGACGGCGCTCGCCGAGGCCGTGCTGAGACCGGGCGAGCCCGGCGACGCCGCCCCGGCGCGGGCCACCGCCGGGGAGTAGCGGTGGCGCTGGGCGTCGACGGCGTCCGGGTGGGCGTGTGGACCCACCCCGAGGGGCCCACCGGCTGCACGGTGGTGCTGCCGCCAGCGGGCACGGTGGGGGGCATGGCGGTGCGCGGCGCGGCGCCGGGCACCCGCGAGGCGGCCGCGCTCAGCCCGGCCGGCAAGGTCGCCGAGTGCCACGCGGCGGTGCTGTCCGGCGGCAGCGCCTTCGGGCTGGCCACCGCCGACGGGGTGGTGGGCTGGCTCGCCGAGCACGGCGTCGGCTACGAGGTGACCCCCGAGGTCCGGGTGCCGATCGTGGGGGCGGCGATCGTGTTCGACCTGCGCCCCGGCGGGGAGATGGCCGCGCCCGTGTGGCCGGACGCCGACGCCGGGCGGGCCGCCTGCGCCGTCGCCGATGACGACCCGCCGGTCGGCCGCGTGGGCGTCGGCGCCGGGTGCACCGTCGGCAAGACCGCCGGTGTGGCCTACGGCGTGCCCGCCGGGCAGGGCGTCGCCGTCGAGCGTGCCAGCGGGATCACCGTGGGCGCGCTGGTGGGGGTCAACGCGCTGGGCGAGGTGCTGGACGAGCGCGGCGAGGTGCTGGCCGGCTCCACGGCACCGCCCGACCAGCCCCGCTTCCCCTACGTGGGCCCGCCCCATCGCGTCGCGCCCGCCGCCGCGGCGCCGGACCGGGAGGCGGAGTCGCCGGCGGACGCTCCGCCCGGGTCGCCGGCGGATGGCCCGCCGGCGCACACCGTGATCGGCTGTGTGGCCACCGACGCGCGGCTGGACAAGATCCAGGCGTGCCGGGTGGCCGACCTTGCCCACTCCGGCGTGGCCCGCGCCGTCGAACCGGCCCACACCAGCTTCGACGGCGACGCGCTGCTGTGCCTGGCCACCGGCGCGGTGGACGCCCCTCACGCCGACCTGGTGGCACACCTCGCCGCGCGGGCGGTGGCGGCGGCCATCCGCGCGGCGGTCCGCGCGGCCTGACGGCGTTTCTCCGACAGCCGCCCCACCCGCCCGGAGTGGTGTCGGAACAAGCGCCGCGTGACCGGTGCGACGCGGACTACACTTGCCAGACCCGCCGGAGAGAGTGGCTCGGCCACCCGTCCCGCGCGGGTGGAGCTTGCCCACCGACCGCGTCCCGCCGCCGCGTCCACGCGGCGGTGCCCGAGGCCCCGCAACCATGACCGAGCGCTTGGTGTTGCGCACCAGCGGCCCTGACGACACGCGGGCGCTGGCGGCCGCGGTCGCCGAGGCCCTCCAGCCGGGCGACGTCGTCTCGCTGACCGGCGAGCTCGGCGCCGGCAAGACGTGCTTCGTCCAGGGCGCCGCCCGCCAGCTGGGGGTCACCGGCCGCGTGACGAGCCCGTCGTTCCTGCTGCGCCGCGACTACGACGGGAACGTGCCGGTGCTGCACCTCGACGTCTACCGGCTCGACGACCTCGGCGAGGTCCTCGATCTCGGCTTCGAGGAGGCCGGCCACGACGGGCGGATCACGTTCGTCGAGTGGGGCGACGCCATGAGCCCCCTGCTGCCGCCCGACCATCTGGAGGTCGAGCTGCTGACCGACGCCGTCGACGAGCTCGACCACCGCCGGGTCACGCTGATCGCCCACGGCGACGAGTGGCGGCGCCGGCTGGCCGCCGCCGAGGCGCGGCTGGCCCGGTGGGCCGACGCGTCGGTGGCGAGAGGCTGAGCCGTGCTGCTGTTGGGGATCGAGACGTCCACGACCCACGCCAGCGTGGCCCTGGCCCACGACGGCGGCCTGCTGGCCACGGCCCAGCTCGGCCGGCCCGGGGCGCACGGCAGCTTCGTGGCTCCGGCGATCGCGTTCTGCCACCACCACGCGCGCGTGGAGCCCGGCGAGCTCACCGGCGTGGCGGTGTCGCTGGGCCCGGGCCGGTTCACGGGGATGCGGGTGGGCATCGCCACCGCCCAGATGCTGGCTCACAGCCGCAGCCTGCCGGTGGTGGGGCTGTCCTCGCTGGACCTGGTCGCCTTCGCCGCGCGCTACGCCGAGCGGCCGGTCTGCGCGGCCGTCGACGCGCGCCGCGGCGAGCTGGCCTGGGCCTTCTACCGGGCGACCGGCGGCGACGTCCAGCGGCGCACCGACGTGCGGCTCGGTCCCCCCGAACGGCTGGCCGGCGAGATCGACGCGGGCGGGGAGGCAGAGGTCGGCGGGTCGCCGGTGCTGGCGGTCGGCGACGGGGCGGTGGCGCAGCGGGCTCTGCTGGCCGCCGCCGGCGCCGAGGTGGGGGACGCGGCCGAACCGTCGGCGGCCTCGCTGGTGGCCCTCGCGCGCCCGCGGTTCGCCCGTGAGGACACCCAGCGCCCCGAGGATCTGATGCCGATTTACCTGCGGCGTCCCGATGCCCGGATCGCCTGGAGCGGGCGCGGCGCGCTGTTCGGCGGCACCGGCGGCCAGCACACGCCGGGCGTGCGGGATCGCGGGCCCGGCGTGTCCAGTCATGGGGCGCCCTCGTGACCGCCCAGCGGCCCGGGCTCGGCGGCGTACGGGCACCCGCACCGCCCGCCGGCGCCGTCCAGCTTCGTCCCATGAGCGTGCGCCACGTCGGCGCCGTGCTGCGCCTCGAGTGGGCCACGTCCTCGCAGCCGTGGAGCCGGGCGACGTTCATCCGCGAGCTCGAGGACCCGGCCACGCGCCGGTACGTGATCGCCTGCTCGTCCGCTCCCCGACGGTTCACGCCAGCGGCCGTGATCGGGTTCGCCGGCGTGCAGCGCCGCCCGGATGCGGCCCACATCACCACCATCGCCGTGGCCCCCGAGCACCAGCGGCAGGGGGTGGGCGGGCAGCTGCTCGAGTGGCTGCTGGACGCGGCCGTGGCGCTGGGCTGTCGCGCGGCCACCCTCGAAGTGCGGGCCAGCAACGCCAGGGCCCGCCGTCTGTACGCGCGCGCCGGGTTCGTCGAGGCCGGCGCGCGCCCCGACTACTACCGCCAGCCCACCGAGGACGCGGTGATCATGTGGCAGATGCTCACCGCCCGGGCGGGCGCGCCGCAGCGTCGCGCCGGAGAGGAGGGGGGCTGATGCTGCTGCTCGGCGTGGAGACCTCCTGTGACGAGACGGCGGCGGCCATCGTCGGCGACGGCCGCGAGGTGCGCTCGAACGTCGTCGGGTCGCAGGCCGAGCGCCACCGGCCCTACGGCGGCGTCGTGCCCGAGATCGCCGCCCGCGCCCACCTGGAGCTGCTGGTGCCCACCGTCGACCGGGCGCTGGTCGAAGCCGGCGCCACCTACGGCGATCTCGACGGGCTGGCGGTCACGGCTGGGCCCGGGCTCATCGGCGCGCTGCTGGTGGGCCTGTCCGGGGCCAAGGCCGTGGCGCTGGCCCACGACCTGCCGCTCATCGGCGTCAACCACCTCGAGGGCCACGTCTGCGCCGCCCAGCTGGAGGGCGAGCCGCTGCCGGTCCCGCTCGTCGCGCTGGTGGTGTCGGGCGGGCACACCTCGGTGGTCCATCTCGACGCTGACGGGGTGTGGCACGAGCTCGGGGCGACCATCGACGACGCCGCCGGCGAGGCCTACGACAAGATCGCCCGCTTCCTCGGCCTGGACTACCCCGGCGGGCCGGAGATCGACCGGCTCGCCGCCGACGGCGACCCGGACGCGATCGCGTTCCCGCGGGCGCTGGCCGAAGCGGGCTACGACTTCTCGCTGTCGGGCTTGAAGACCGCCGTGGTGCGCGAGCTGCGCCGCCGCGAGGCCGCCGGCGAGCCGATCGACGTGCCGGATGTGGCCGCCTCGTTCCAGGAGGCCGTGGTCGATGTGCAGGTGGCGAAGACGATGGCGGCCGCCGACGCCTACGACGTCGGCGACGTGCTCGTGGTCGGCGGCGTCGCCGCGAACTCGCGGTTGCGGACGGTCATGGCCCAGGCCTGTGGCTCCCGCGACCGCCGGCTGCACATCCCGAGCCCCGCGCTGTGCACCGACAACGGGGCGATGATCGCCGCCGCCGGTGCCAACCGGCTGGCCGCCGGGGAGCGCAGCAGCCTGGAGCTGGACGCCGTGCCGGGCCTGTCGGTCGACGGGCTGGCGATGCCGCCGGCCGCGTGGGGGCCGGCGTGACCGCCGCGGATCTCGATCGGTGCCCGCGGGGTGGGCCATGACGGCCGCCGACCCGGGCGCCGCCACCCGCCCCGACCAGCGGGCCGTCCTCGAGCTGGAACGGGCCCTGACCGAGGACCCGTTCGGGCGCCACGACCCCGAGCGGGAGCTGTGGCATCAGTTCGCGCTCGAGGCGATCGACCGCGGCGACGCCGGGCGGCTGGTCGTGTGGCCGCCCACCCGGCCGGTGGCCACGATGCTGTACGCCTCGGG
Source organism: uncultured Actinomycetota bacterium (assembly GCA_964418395.1). Taxonomy (GTDB): domain Bacteria; phylum Actinomycetota; class Nitriliruptoria; order Euzebyales; family Egibacteraceae; genus QS-5-72-10. Next base: position 5,548 of record CAYQMQ010000045.1, on the reverse strand, counting down.
CGGCACCGTGATGCCGGCCGGCGACCCCACCGGGGCCGACATGCTCGCCGACGCCGCCGACCGGTCCGCCTGGCGGGTGCTGGTCGGGCCGGCCGACGTCGGCGAGGCCATGCTGGACGTGCTCGGCCGGGGGCTGTTCCGTCGCCGGGTGAGCTCACGCCAGCAGCGCTTCATGATCGCCACCGAGCCGGTGGCCGTCGATCCGCCGCCGGGGCTGCGCCTCGCTCACGAGGGCGATCTCGACGCCCTCACCGAGATGGCCTGCCAGCTGCACGTCGAAGACCGGATGGGCCCGCCGATCCCCCACTCGGGGCGGGCCTCGGTCCGCGCGCGCTTGCGGCACAGCATCGGTCGCCGCAGCACCTGGGTGGTGGAATCGCGCGGGCAGCGGATCGCCAAGGTCGACTTGGCGCTGCGCTCGCCGCGCCGCGGGGCGCAGGTCGCCGGGGTGTTCGTGCAGCCGCCGTGGCGCGGCAAAGGGGTGGGCACCGCGGCGGTGGCCGCGATCACCGCCGACCTGCTGGCTGACGGCCTCCCGGGCGTCACGCTCCACGTGCGCGCTGACAACGTCCCGGCTCGGGCCGCCTACGAGCAGGCCGGCTTCGTCGACCGGGGCGCCTGGACGCTCGCGATCCGCTGACGCCCGCTCACGCGTCGATCAGCACGCCCTGTTCCTCCAAGCGGACCACGAGCTGTTGCGGGTCGAGCCCGTAGATGACCGACAGGGCTCGCAGATCCTCGCCGCGGATGGTGAGCACGCTGCCGTTGTAGTCCCCGCGCTGCAGCTGGATGGTGTGGGCAAAGCGGGAGATCGGGGCGAACTCGGGGTCGAGGTCGTCGCGGCGCAGTGCCTGCAGGTCCAGCTTGAGGGGGCGTTGCCCGCGCTCCTGGCTGCCGCGCGGGGTCTCTTCGGCCGGCAGCAGCTCGGTGATGGGCACGCCGTAGAACTCCCCCAGCTCGGCGAGCTTGGCGACCGAGAGTGCACGGTCTCCTCGTTCGTAGGAGCCGACCACGACGGCTTTCCAGTGCCCCTGCGAGCGCTCCTCAACTTCTTGCAGGGTGAGGCCCTGCTGTTGGCGGATCGCACGTAGCCGGGTGCCGAGCCGCCGCTGGTATTCGCTCATCCCGTGTCCTCTGGCTGGGGTATGGCCCGCATACTCATAGTAGCAGGGATGCGGCGATGGTGTGACACCCTGTGACAGCGAATAACAGTGCGTACGCGGAATGGTGGCCACTTCTGAGCCCGATACGCTCAGGTAATTCCCCCGGGGCTGAGGTGTACGTTGTCGATTTGCTGGGGACTTGATATTGTGAAATGGCACTCGATCAAGGAGAGTGCAAGCGGGTGCTCGCCCCGCGCTCAGTTCCGGATCGACCCCGATGCGCCTTTGCCGGCGCGTGATGAAGGAGGAGGCATGGCGACCAAGACGAAGGTTGCGCTCAGGCCGCTCGACGATCGAGTCGTGGTGCAGAGCGTCGAAGCCGAAGAGACCACCGACAGCGGGCTGGTCATCCCGGACACCGCCAAGGAGAAGCCGCAACAGGGCCAGGTGCTGGCCGTGGGTCCGGGCCCGGTCACCGACCACGGTGAGCGCATCCCGGTCGATGTCAAAGCCGGCGACACCGTCGTCTACTCCAAGTACGGCGGCACCGAGATCAAGCTCGACGGGGAGGACTACCTCATCCTGTCCAGCCGCGACATCCTCGCGGTCGTCGACCGCTAGCCCACCCCGCTCGCCGCCCCGCTGTGGCGCGATCATCGCGCCAGCGGGAGCCGGCGACGTGACCGACCCCTAACCGACCCCTATTGGATCAGACCCGACCCGCAGGAGGAGTTCGCCCATGCCGAAACAGCTCAGCTACCGCGAAGAAGCCCGCCGCAAGCTCGAAAACGGCGTCAACCAGCTCGCCGACGCCGTCAAGGTCACCCTCGGCCCGAAGGGCCGCAACGTGGTGCTCGAGAAGCAGTGGGGCTCGCCCACCATCACCAAGGACGGCGTCACCGTCGCCCGCGAGATCGAGCTCGAGGACGCCTACGAGAACATGGGCGCCCAGCTGGCCAAGGAAGTGGCCACCAAGACCAACGACAGCGCCGGTGACGGAACCACCACGGCCACCGTGCTGGCCCAGGCCATGGTCCACGAGGGCCTGCGCAACGTCGCCGCCGGCGCCAACCCCATGCTGCTCAAGCGCGGCATCGACTCGGCCGTGGAGCGCGTGGTCGAGGAGATCGCCGGCCAGGCCCGCGAGATCGAGACCCAGGACGAGATCGCCCACGTCGCCACCATCTCCGCCAACGGCGAGGAAGAGGTCGGCCGCACCATCGCCGAGGCGATGGACAAGGTCGGCAAGGACGGCGTGATCACCGTCGAGGAGAGCCAGACCTTCGGCATCGAGCTCGACTTCGTCGAGGGGATGCAGTTCGACAAGGGCTACATCTCGCCCTACATGGTCACCGACACCGACCGCATGGAGGTGTCGTTCGAGGACCCCTACATCCTCATCGTCAACCAGAAGATCTCGGCGGTGCAGGACCTGCTGCCGGTCCTCGAGAAGGTCATGCAGGCCAGCAAGCCGCTGCTGATCATCGCCGAGGACATCGAGGGCGAGGCGCTGGCCACGCTGGTGGTCAACAAGATCCGCGGCACGTTCCAGTCCGCCGCGGTCAAGGCGCCCGGCTTCGGTGACCGCCGCAAGGCCATGCTGCAGGACATCGCCACCCTCACCGGCGGCCAGGTCATCACCGAGGAGGTCGGGCTCAAGCTCGAGAACACGACCCTCGACATGCTCGGCCAGGCCCGCAAGGTGACCGTCACCAAGGACGAGACCACGATCGTCGAGGGTGCCGGCAGCGAGGACGACATCAAGGGCCGCATCCAGCAGCTCAAGACCGAGATCGACAACACCGACTCGGACTGGGACCGCGAGAAGCTGCAGGAGCGGCTGGCCAAGCTGTCCGGCGGCGTCGCCGTGGTCAAGGTCGGCGCGGCCACCGAGGTGGAGCTCAAGGAGCGCAAGCACCGCATCGAGGACGCGCTGTCGGCCACCCGCGCGGCGGTCGAGGAAGGCATCGTCGGCGGCGGCGGCATCTCGCTGCTGCAGGCCGGCAAGGCCCTCGACAAGCTCGACCTCGAAGGCGACCAGGCCACCGGCGCCAAGCTGGTGCGCAAGTCCCTGAGCGCGCCGATGTACTGGATCGCCCACAACGCCGGCATCGAAGGCTCGGTGGTGGTCGAGAAGGCCCGTGACCTCAAGACCGGGCACGGCCTCAACGCCATGACCGGCGAGTTCGAGGACATGATCGAGTCCGGCATCATCGACCCCGCCAAGGTCGCGCGGTCGGCGCTGCAGAACGCTGCCAGCATCGCCGCGATGATGCTGACCACCGAGACGCTGATCGCCGACAAGCCGGACGAGAACGGCGGCGGCGGTGGCGGCCATGACCACGACATGGGTGGCATGGGCGGCATGGGCGGCATGGGCGGCATGATGTAGCCCTGCCAGCCCCCGCTATTCGCTCGACACGGGCGGCCTGCTCATCGCAGGCCGCCCGTTTGCTGTGCGCGGTGGCAGCTCAGCGGTTGTAGCCGAGCTGGGCCCGAAACCACGGGACCGTCCGGGTCAGCCCCTCGACCAGCGCGGTGGTGGCCTTCCACCCGAGGCGCTGCTCGGCCAAGGTGGTGTCGGGACAGCGCACCCGGGGATCCTCGGCGGGGCTGGGCAGGTGGGTGACGCCGGGGTGGGCGCCCACGGCGTCCTGGACGGCCTCGGCCAAGCCCAGGATGCTGATCTCCTCGGGGTTGCCGAGATTGACCGGGCCGGTCTCATCGCTGGCCAGCAGCCGCATCAGCCCCTCGATCATGTCGTCGACGTAGCACAACGACCGGGTCTGGGTGCCGTCGCCGTGGACCGGCAGCGGCACGCCGGCCAGCGCCGCGGACAGAAACGCCGGGACCGCGCGGCCGTCGTCGACGCGCTGGCCGGGACCGTAGGTGTTGAAGATGCGCGCGATGGCCACGTCGAGGCCGTGCTGGCGGTGGTAGGCCAGCGTCACCGACTCGGCGAAGCGCTTGGCTTCGTCGTACACCCCGCGCGGGCCCACCGGGTTGACGTGGCCCCAGTAGCTCTCCGGCTGAGGGGACACCTCCGGGTCGCCGTAGATCTCGCTGGTGGAGGCCAGCAAAAAGCGCGCCTGTTTGTCCTTGGCCAGGCCCAGCGCCTTGTGGGTGCCCAGCGAGCCGACCTTGAGCGTCTGGATGGGCCAGCGCAGGTAGTCGCGCGGGGAGGCCGGCGAGGCGAAGTGCAACACGGCATCGACGTCGCCGGGCACGTGCAGGAAGTTGGTGACGTCGTATTCGTGCAGCACAAAGCCCGGCCGGCCGATCAGGGCGGCGAGGTTGTCGGGGTCGCCGGTGATGAAGTTGTCCACCGCCGTGACCCGGCAGCCGGCGGCCACCAGCCGCGCGCACAGATGTGAGCCCAAAAAGCCGGCCGCGCCCAGCACGACGACGTGGCGGTCGGCCAGCGAGTCCATGGCGTCTCTCTCGTGAGGTGCGGCGGCACGGGCATGGTAGTGGCCGCCGTGGCTGATATGAGCCGCCTGCCAGGGCCGCTACCGCTTCGCTGCTTGAGCGGCTGCCAGGGCCGCTACCGCTTCGCTGCTTGAGCGGCTGCCAGGGCCGCTACCGCTTCGCTGCTTGAGCGGCTGGCTAGGCTTCCCCGGCCTTCGCGTGGCTGCCCCCGATCCGAGGAGCGTGCGGTGCCCGCCTTCCCCAGCCGCGAGTGGATGGTCGAGCTGTGCGAGCACGTCACCGCCCACCCGGATGCCGGCGCGCTCGCCGCCGGCCTCGACGGCGTGTACGCCTTCGTCGTCGAGCCCACCGGCCCGGTCCACATCCGGCACCGCTACGACCTCGCCATCCATCCCGACGGGCTCGGCGGGGCCCGGGCCGAACTGCTCGACGAGGCCGCATCCCGACCCCGGCTGATGTTCACCGCTCGCTTCGACCGCTGGTGGCAGCTGCTCAACGGAGAGCTGAACCCGCGCCTGGCGATCATGCTGCGCCGCCTCAAGGTCTCCGGCGACGTGTGGGGGCTGGGCCAGCAGCTGAGCACCGTCAGCCCGCTGCTGGAGGCGCTCGCCCGGGTCGAGACCCGCTGGCCCGCTTGATCCGCCCGGCGGTCGACGGGGTTGCGCGCCCGGCGGTCGACGGGGTCGCGCGGTGGGGGATAAAGTGCCCGACGGACGGGCGTCGACGATCTGCGTCCGCTGTTGAGGGGAGCGAACGGCATGAAGGTCGCCGTGATCGGCGTCGGCCATGTGGGCCTGGTCACCGTGGCGTGCCTGGCCTCTGACGGGCACGACGTGGTCGGCCTCGATGATGACCGCGGGCGCATCGCCGACCTGCGGGCCGGCGTGCTGCCGTTCTACGAGCCGGGGTTGGCTGAGTTGTTGGCTGACCAGGCCGACGCGGGCCGGGTGACCTTCACCGACGACCCGGCCGAGGGGATCGCCGACGCCGAGGTGGCCTTCATCTGCGTGGGCACC
>CAYQMQ010000044.1:0-12590 GCA_964418395.1 uncultured Actinomycetota bacterium | reverse complement strand
CGTTGGCCACAGCGGGCTGGCGTTGGCCGCGCTGCACTCGCTGGTGCCAGCCGCATGGGGCTTGGCCAGCGCCCTGACCACCCGCACGAGCCGGCGGATGCCCGGCCGGGCGATGGCGGTCATGAGCCTGGATCGGTGGACGCCTATCCATACCCAAATTGTATTCGGGCCTGCGACACCACAGACCAGACCAGCCCCGAGCTTGGGGAAACTCGGGGCGGCCGTGAGGAGACGGGTCTCTAGGACGACCTCGCCGCGAGTTGGCGCAGCACGTACGGCAGGATCCCGCCGTGGTGGTAGTACTCGGCTTCGCGCGTGGTGTCGATTCGCACGGTGGCGGCGAACTCGGTGCGGGTCCCGGTGTCGGACTCGGCGACGACCGTTACCTGGTGGGGGATCGCGTCGGCGTCGACGCCGGCGAGCCCGTGGATGGTGAACCGCTCGCGGCCGGTCAAGCCGAGAGCCGCTGTTGAGTCGCCCGGCTGGAACTCCAGGGGCAGCACCCCCATGCCGATGAGGTTGGAGCGGTGGATGCGCTCGTAGCTCTCGGCGATGACGGCGCGCACACCCAACAGGGCGGTGCCCTTGGCGGCCCAGTCGCGGGATGAGCCAGAGCCGTACTCCTTGCCGGCGAGAATCACCAGCGGCGTGCCCTCCTCGGCGTAGCGCATCGCCGCCTCGTAGATCGACATCGGCTGTTCGTCTGGCAGCTTGACGGTCACCCCGCCCTCGGTGCCCGGGGCGAGGTGGTTGCGCAGCCGGATGTTGGCGAACGTGCCCCGCAGCATGACCTCGTGGTTGCCGCGCCGCGATCCGTAGCTGTTGAAGTCGCTGGGCTCGACCCCGTGGTCGAGCAGCCAGCGGCCCGCCGGGCTGTCCGCCTTGATGGCCCCGGCGGGGGAGATGTGGTCGGTGGTCACGCTGTCGCCCAGCAACGCCAGGACGCGCGCGTTCTCGATGTCGGTCAGCGGCGCGAGCTCCGTGCCGATCCCGGTGAAGAACGGGGGCTTGCGCACATAGGTCGACTCCGGATCCCACGGCGCCCGCTTGCCCGTGGGCACATCCAGCGACTGCCACCGCTCATCGCCGGAGAACACGTCCGCGTAGCGCTCGCGGAACATCTCCTGGTGGACGCTGTCGCGCACGATCTCGTCGATCTCGGCGTTGGTGGGCCAGATGTCGGCGAGGTAGACGGGCTGGCCACCGGCGTCGTGACCCAGCGGCTCGCGGTAGAGGTCGACGTCGATCGATCCGGCCAGGCCGTAGGCGACGACCAGCGGCGGCGAGGCCAGGTAGTTCATCTTGCAATCGGGGTTGATGCGGCCCTCGAAGTTGCGGTTGCCCGACAGCACCGCCGCCAGCGACAGGTCGTGGTCGGCCACGGCCTGGCTGATCTCAGGAGCCAGCGGCCCGGAGTTGCCGATGCAGGTGGTGCACCCGTACCCCACCAGCGAGAACCGCAGCTTCTCGAGGTACGGCAGCAAGCCGGACCGCTCGTAGTAGTCCATGACGACCTTGGAGCCGGGCGCGAGCGACGCCTTCACCCACGGCTGGGTGGCGATCCCGCGCTCCACGGCCTTCTTGGCCAGCAGCCCGGCGGCCATCATCACCTGCGGGTTGGAGGTGTTGGTGCAGCTGGTGATGGCGGCGATCGCCACGTGGCCGTGGTCCAGGGTGAACGTCTCGCCGTCCGCGGTGGTCACCGGCACCGGGTTCGAGGCGCGCTCGGCTTCGGAATGGGCGGGCGGGTCGCTGGCGGGGAAGCTCTCCGCCACGCCCTCGTCGGGTCCGGCGGACACGAAACGCGGCAGCTCGGCGCGGAACCGCTCCTTGGCCTCGGTCAGCGCCACCCGGTCCTGGGGGCGGGTGGGCCCGGCGAGGCTCGGCACCACCGTGGACAGGTCGAGCTCGATCGTCTCGCTGTAGGCCGGGTCGACGGACGCGTTGTGGAACAGCCCCTGCTCCTTGGCATAGGCCTCGACCAGCGCGACCTGCTCCTCGGGCCGGCCGGTGAACCGCAGATAGCGCAGCGTCTCGTCGTCGATCGGGAAGAGCGTCACCGTCGAGCCGTACTCGGGGCTCATGTTGCCGATCGTGGCGCGGTGCTCGAGCGGCACCTCGCCCACGCCGGGCCCGTAGGCCTCGACGAACTTGCCGACGACGCCGTGGCCGCGCAACAGCTCGGTGATGGTCAGCACCAGGTCCGTGGCGGTGGTGCCCTCCGGCAGCGCGCCGGTGAGCTTCAAGCCGACCACGTGCGGGGTGGCCATCGAGATCGGCTGGCCCAGCATCGACGCCTCGGCCTCGATGCCGCCCACGCCCCAGCCGAGCACGCCGAGCCCGTTGATCATCGGCGTGTGGCTGTCGGTGCCGACCAGCGTGTCGGGGTAGGCGTTGCCCGCCGCGTCGGAGAACACCACCTGGCCCAGATACTCCAGGTTCACCTGGTGGACGATGCCGGTGTTCGGCGGCACCACCCGCAGCCCCTGGAAGGCCTGCTGCCCCCATCGCAGGAACTTGTAGCGCTCGATGTTGCGCTGGAACTCGATCTCGGCGTTGCGGCGGAACGCCTCGGGGATGCCGGCGACCTCGGCGATGATCGAGTGGTCGATCACGAGGTCGGAGGGCAGCTGCGCGTCGACGACGCCCGGGTCGCCGCCGAGATCGGCCATCGCGTCGCGCATGGCGGCGAGGTCGACGACGGCCGGCACGCCGGTGAAGTCCTGCAGCAGCACGCGCGCCGGGGTGAACAGCACCTCCCGCCCCGGGCTGCGGACAGGGTCCCAACCGGCGAGGGCGGTCACGTCCTCGGCGGTGACCGTGTCGCCGTCCTCGGTGCGCAGCAAGTTCTCCAACAGCACGCGCAGCGCGTACGGCAGGCGCGCGGGGTCATCCACCACCGCGTCCAGCCGGTGGATTGTGTGCGTGCGGTCCCCGACCGTCAGCGAGGACTTCGAACCGAAGCTGTTCGCTTCCATGCATCACCTCCCACAGGTACTGCGGAGGGTACGTAGCAAGGGAGGAGGCCGCACATCGGCGGCGCGCGACGTGCGCCAGTGGATCCGGGTCGAGCCCTTGACCTTCCACCCACGGGAAGGGCTACGTTCGATTGCGAGGACGACGCCGTCGGCGGATGTTGCGGCCGTTCCGACGACGGGGGTGACGTGTGCGAGGAGTGCCGACAGCCCTCACCGTCACGGTGCTGTTGCCGGCGATTGCCGCGGCTGCGACCGAAGAGGTGACGATCGAGGCACAGGGGATGTATTGCGTCAGCTGCGAGGCTCGCGCGGAAAGCGTGCCATGTCAGTCTCGCCCGCGGCCGATTCCGTCCGCGGAGGCTGACCGATGAGCGAGGCAACCGACCGCCAGGCGCCGGCCGCTGCGGTTGCGTCGGAGGGGGGTGAGGCGTGGTTTCGGATGAAGATCGGGGGGATGTCCTGTTCGTTTTGCACGTCCACGATCCGCAAGGCCTATGAGCGCTTGGACGGGGTTCACGAGGTCGGCGTGTCGCTGGCCCATGAGGAGGGGTTGGTCAAGTACGACCCTGAGCGGGTGAGTCCCGACGAGTTGCGCCGCACCGTGGAGCAGGTGGGCTACACCTATCGCGATCCCGACAAGGTGCGCTCGTTCGAGGAGGAAGAGGCCGAACTGGCCACCTCGCGACGTCGGCTGTGGCTGGCCGGGGGGCTGACCGGGCTGGCGGCCGTGCTGATGGTCACCAGCATGGAGCCGTTTTGGACATGGCTGGCGCACCCACTGGTGAACTGGGCGATGCTGGCCTTGGCGTTGGAGACGATGTTCGTGGCGGGCTGGTTCATCAAGCCCATGGCGTTCCATTCGCTGCGACGAGGCATCTTGAATCAGCACGTGCTGTTGGAGTTCGCCGCCTTCGCTGGGCTGCTTGGCGGGCTGTTGGGCGTGTTTGTCGATCCGGTGTTTCCGGCCGGCCATTTCTTTGCGGTGGCCACGTTCGTGACCGCCTATCACATCCTGTCGGATTACGTCTCGCAGCTGGTGCGCACCCGCTCGTCGCAGGCGATCCGCGGGTTGATGGACCTGCAGCCCGATACCGCGCATGTGGTGCGCGACGGGACCGAGGTGGATGTCGCCGTCGGCGAGATCGCCGTGGGCGAGCACGTGCGCGTGCGTCCGGGCGAGTCGCTTCCGGTCGACGGAGTGGTCGTCGACGGGGCGTCGACGGTGGATGACTCGTTGGTGACCGGCGAGCCGCTGCCGGGTGAGAAGACCGCCGGCGACGAGGTCGTGGGCGGGTCGATCAATCAGACGGGCACGTTGCTGGTCGGCGTGTCGCGGGTGGGCGACGAGTCGTTCTTGGCCCAGGTGGTGCGCTCGGTGGAGGAGGCTCGGGCGCTCAAGCCGGGCGTGCTGCAGCTGGTCGATTGGGTGTTGACCTATTTCGTGCCGGCGGTGTTGGTGGTCGCCGCGGTCAGCTTCGCCGGTTGGCTGATCATCCCACCGCTGGTGTATGGCGCCGCCCCGGATGTGGCCGGTGGAGTGTTTGCCGCCTTGGCGGTGTTGGTGATGGGCTATCCGTGCGCGCTGGGCATGGCCTTGCCGTTGGCGATGATGCGCGGCGGCGGCGAGGCCGCCCGGCAGGGCATCTTGATGCGCTCCGGCGAGGCGTTTCAGATCATGGACGAGCTGGCGGTCGTGGTGATGGACAAGACCGGCACGCTCACCCGCGGCCAGCCGTCGGTGGAGACGGTGCGCCCGCTGGGCGACCACGACGCCGACGAACTGGTGGCGGTCGCGGCAGCCGCTGAGTCGGCCAGCGAACACCCGCTGGCGCGCGCCATCGTCGATGCCGCCAGCCGGCGCGGGCTGGAGGTAGCCGACGCCGCCGACTTCGCCGCCGACCCCGGCAAGGGGGTGGCGGCCACCGTGGCCGGCCGGCGGGTTCTGGTGGGCAAGCCGGCCTTCATTGGCGAGGCGGGTGTCGACCTCGGCCCGGCCAGCGAGGCGCGCGCGGAGCTGGAGTCGGGGGGGCTGACGGTGGTGGCCGTGGCCGTCGCCGGGGAGCTGGCCGGCCTGGTGGGGGTGGGCGATGCGGTCAAGGACGACGCGCCGGCCACCGTGCAACGGCTTGTGGATGCCGGCCTGCGGCCGGTGATGCTGACCGGCGACAACCAGCGCACCGCCGAGGCGGTCGCCGCCCGGGTGGGCATCGACGAGGTCGTCGCTGAGGTGTTGCCGGGCGACAAGGCCGCCCAGATCCGCGAGCTGCAAGGCCACGGCCAGCGGGTGGCGATGGTCGGTGACGGCATCAACGACGCGCCCGCCCTGACCCAGGCCGACGTGGGCTTTGCGATCGGGGCCGGCACCGACATCGCCATCGAGGCCGCCGATGTGGTGATCATGAGCGAGCGGCTCACTGCCGTCGCCGACGCCTACGCCATCGGCCGGCGCACCTACACAACGACCAAGCAGAACCTCGGGTTGGCGTTTGCGTTCAACGGGATCGGCGTTCCCGCCGCCGCCACGGGGCTGGTCCACCCCGTGTGGGCCATGGCGGCCATGGTCGCCTCGGTCACCACGGTGTTGGCCAACACCTTCGCCGGCTCGCTGCGTCACCGCGCCGGCCAGCCGGCCGAACCCGACCAGCCCACCGACCTCGCCGAAGCCGCGACACCCGCCGGTGAAGCCGAGCCGCTCGCCACGCCGGCGGGTGAGGCCGGGACCGTCGCCGCCGGCTCGGGCGTGGTGCGCCTGGCGGTACCGATGCACTGCGGCGGCTGTGCGGCGCGCATCCAGGACGGGTTAAGCGAGCTGGGCGTGGCCGATGTCGACGCCGACCACGAACGCGACCGGGTCACCGTCACCCCCACAAGCCAGATCAGCACCGCCGACATCCGCAGCCGACTGGCCGAGTTGGGCTTTAGCGCCCACCCCGTCCCCGGCCCCGCCAACCATCAGGAGCCGACATGACCGACACCGCCGACCGCCGCGAAGGCGTTGCCTGGCGCTGGATCGCGCTCGCCGTGATCATCGCCGTGACCACGGTCGCCTTCGGCACCTGGTGGGTGTATGGGCTCGAGCGCGGCGGCGCCATGGCCGGGGAAACCGGCATGGACCAGATGGGCGAGAACTCCGCCGCCGGCATGGACGGCATGCCCACCACCGACGTCCGACTGCCTCCGGTACCGGCCTACTACGACGGCCAACAGATCTTTTTTGTCCACCCGGCCGTGTCTGACGCCGAGATCGCCGCCACGCTGACCGACATGATGGGTGGCTCGCCGGTGCACACCGAACCCCGCCTCGCCGACGTGCCCGACGAAGCCACCGCCGACGTCTACGTCTTCGCCAACGGCATCGACGGAGCCGGCCCGTTGGGCCACCAGCTCGACGTGTTTCCCTCCGCCCCCGGCGATTTCGATCACCGCTCGCTGCGTGAGATCGTGCTGGTCACCTGGACCGACGAATCCCACGCCCGCGAACTGACCAGCGCCGACGAGGTCAAGGCCGCCGAGGAGGCCGGCGCCGTCGAGTTCGAACACTCGGGTGTAGTCGTCAACGCCCCCGTCCTGACGTGGCCGGGCGGTCAACGCTGACGAGGTAGCGTTCGAGCTCCGGAGACTGATCGCCCGGGGCGAGATCCATCATGTCGGCAACGGTCGTGGCGAACGCGGCCTGGGCAAGCACGGCCACGAGCTCGACGATGTCGGGCTCGTCGAGGCCGGCTGTCCGGAGGGCGTCCAGGTGCGCCGACCCCACACCCTTCGGGTCGATCGCCGCCTGGCGGGCGACCTGCGCCACCGCCCGTTGCCGGTCGGTCAGGGCGGTGTCGTCCCCGACCGCCAGCGCCTCCAGCACCGAGCTCGGCAACCCGAAGGTGTCGACGAGCTCGCTGCCGTGGGTCGCGGCGCAGTAGGCCGTGCCCCGCTGCTGGGAGACGGTGACGAACGCCAGCTGCTTGAGGGCGGGGTCGAGCCGTCCCCCGAACATCACGGTGCCGAACTGCTGCACCGCGGCGTTCAGCACCTCGGGGTGGTGGGCCAGCATCCGGGCAAACGCCGAGACCCCGCCGTGGGGATCGCGCATGCCCGACAGCAGCTGGCCGGTGGCCTCGTCGAGCTCGGCCCAGGCGGGGTAGTCGATGAGCGGCATCGCGGTCAGCCTCCTCGGTCGGCTCGGAGCCGGGGCGCGGTGAGCCGCGGACGGCGTCGACGGAGACACCCGGCACCCGATCTCCTAGTTTGATGTCACTAATCCTGCATGCAATATGCGTAGCATGTCAACACGAGGGTGTGCGGACACCGAGGGAAGAGAGTCGGCGCCGGCCGACAGCGAACCGGCCGGAGCCCGCGAGCCGCGATCAGCCCTGGCGCTGCTCGAGGAACCAGCCGTAGGGGCCCGGCGGCACGCCGCGGGCGACGCGCGGCTGGTAGTGGTCGTGGTGCAGCAGGGCGGCGAGCTCGCCGCGGCTGGCCACGCCGGCCTTGGCGAACACCGCCTTGAGGTGGTCCTGCACCGTCCACGGGGAGATCGCCAGCGCGCGGGCGGCCTGGCGGGTCGAGCGGCCCGCGAGCACCTGCTCGACGACCTCGCGCTCGCGGGCGGTCAGGCCCAGCGCGGCGACGATGACCTCGCTGAGCGCTACCGCCGGCAGCCGCTCGACGATCACCGCGACCGTGTCGTCTTCGCCCTTGACCGGCGAGGCGTGCAGCGCCACCCAGCCGGCGTCGCCGCCGGCGGCCACGCGCGCGCGGCTCGGCCCGTCGACGGCGTCGGCGGCCACCGCGAGCACCGCGCTGTGCAGCCGCCCGGCGCCAAGTCGGTCCAGCCAGCGCTCGGCCGGCTCGGTGGTGGCGGTCACCTCCCCGTCTCGCAGCCACAGCATCCCCGGCGGCTCGTCGAGCGCGCCGGGGCGCTCGGCGGCCTGCCGCAGCAGCGTCCACCGCACGCAACGCGCCAGCACCGGGCCGAGCTCGGCGGCCAGCTCGACGGCGGCGGTGGAGAACGGCGCGCCGTCCTGTCGGTACAGGGCGACCGTCGCCCAGCAGCACCCCGCCTCGTCGACGCAGGCCAGCCGCAGCTCGTCGGACACGCCTGCGGGCGCCAGCAGGTGGCGGTGGCGCCAGCTGCGTTCGGGTTCGCCGCCGGTCACCGCCTGCAGCGACGCGGCCGGCACCCGCGCGGCGGCGAGGTCGGCGAAGTGGTTGACGTCGCGGCGCCCGTACTCGCTTTCGAACAAGCGCGCCTCGCGCTCGGGGTCATGAGCCACTCCCGGCGTCACGCAGCTGGTGTGCACCAGGCTGGCCGGGTCGGTGGTGGCCCATCCCGCCAGCCCGTGGCCCAGCGCGGGACGCAGCAGCTCGTCGGCGGCGCGGTGAAAGGCCAGATGGCCGTCAGCGGCCGAGGCCGCGCTGCGAAGCCCAGTCGCGAGGCTCTCGTCGAGCACGTGGTCCATCGCGCCTGGGACGGTAGCACCCCAGGAATCTGGGATGGGCCGGCGGGCAGGGGGTGGCCTACCGTGCTGGTGAGTCCGCTCCTGAGCACCGCGAGCGACGAGAGGAGGCCGACCGTGACCGTGCACACCGCTGCGTACACGCTGTCTGCCGGAGAGGCGCCGTGGCGTGTGGACATCGGAGCGATGACCCTGCGGCTGCTGGCGCGCGAGGAGGACACCGACGGCAGCCTCCTGGTGTTCCGCTACGACGCGCCCGGCGGCTGGCCCGGCCCGCCGCTGCACCGCCACGGCGACGTCGACGAGGCCGTCTTCGTCCTCACCGGGCGGCTCACGCTGCGGCTCGGCGACGACACCCACGAGGTCGCCGCCGGCGGCTTCGCGTGGATGCCGCGGAGGGAGGCCCACGGCTTCGCCAACGCCGGCGACGACCCGGCGAGCTTCCTCGGGCTGGTCGCCCCGCCCGGCGGGATGCAGCGGTTCTTCGAGGCCGCCGCCGGCGAGCTGGGCGGCGCCGACGCCCCACCGGATCCCGAGCGCCTGATGCAGCTCAACGCCGAGCACGGCATCGAGGTCCTCGGCCCGCCGATCGGCGCGGCCGGCGACTGAGGACCCGGCCGCTGTCGCTTGGCCCGCCCTCGGGGCTCGCGCCGGGGTCAGCGGCCCCGGGCGTCGGCGAGGATCGCGGCGATGGCGCGGGCGACGGTGCGCCCGGCGACCTCGCCGTCCAGCTCGAACTCCTTGCGCAGAGCGAACCACGTCTGCGAGCTCAGCAGGTGGCGGATCACGGCGAAGGCCGCCTCGCGCTCGTCGGGGGCAAGACCCTCGAGCGCGTCGGCGAACAGCGTGCGGAACAGGCGGGTGCGGTGTTCGTGGCGCCGAGAGCGCAGCATCCCGCGGTTGGCGGTGAGCACCATCGCGGTGCTGAACGGCTCGAGCTCGTCGAAGCGGCGCATGATGTCCGGCACGGTGGCCAGCAGCTCCTCGGCGGTCGCGACGTCGTCGGCCAGGCCCGCCACCTCCTCGACGGCGCGCAGCTCGCTGAACCGTTCGTCGATCGCTTCGGTCAGCCCATCCAGCAACGCCTGGCGGTTGGGGAAGTGGCGGTAGACCGTGCGGGTGGCCACCCCTGCCTGCTCGGCGATGTCCTCGACGGTGAAGTCGCTGGTGCCCCGCTCGGCGATGACCCGGGCGAGCGCCTCGAGGATCAGCTGGCGCGTCTCGGCCGCCTGCCGCTCTCGAAGGGGACTGTGGTACGGGCGCGTGCCCTCCTGCTCGTCTCCGCTCGTCGCCGACATCGGCGCTCCTTCAAGTGTCAGGTCGTCTGCAAAGGATAGTGGCGCTCCGTCATCCGTCCACCTCGTTCGCCTCGTGGCCGCGGCGCACTCTCTTGACAGCATGAAAGAATCCGATGCATGATGACTGACATAACGGTAGCGGCCGGGGCTGTTCGAGCCACAAGCGAGCGACGCACCGAAGGAGGAGCGCCATGAGCCAAGCCGTCGCACGCCGTTCGAGTCGGGCGGAGCGGGTCCGCTTCGTCGTGTTCGTCGTCACCGGCGGGTTGTTCGCGTTGATGGTGGCGGTGATGCTGCTGCCGAACACCGCCGCCGAGCTAGTGAGCGACTGGGGCGGCCCCCACGCGGTGCATGACCTGATGTTCACGCTGTTCGCGGTGATGGTGCTGGCCGGCCTCGCCGCGCAGATCGGCGCGCCGCGCCGGCGGGTCGCGGCGATGAGCCTGGTGATCGGCTTTCCGCTGGGGCTCGGCGTGGCCGGCGCGGCGACCGGGTTCGTCTTCCCGCCGCTGATGGTGATGCTCGCCCTGGCAGCGGTGGCCACGATCACCCACCCCGCCTCCGGCGAGCTCGTGCGACCGCGGGCGCGCCCGCATGCGGCGACACTCGCGTTAGCCGCGGCGTGGCTGGTACCCGCGGTGCTCTACGCCGCCGACCACCTCGCGCTGCAGGCGGGGGCCGTCGCCGGCGACGAGCACGCTGAGGTCGGCCACTGGGTCGGCGCGGCGGTGATCGTGCTGCTGGTGCCGGCGTTCGCGACCGTCGCCGGGCTGCGCAGCCGCGGCTGGGCCGTCCCGGCGGGGGTCACCGCCGTCGTCGCGGTGGTGCTCGGCTCCGGCTCGATCGGCTTCCCGTCGCATGTCTCCAGCTTCGGCGTCGGCTGGGGAGTGGCCGCGATCGTGTGGGGGCTGGCGCTCGCAGCGACGTCGCTGTATTCAGCGCGGCAGCCCTCCGGCGCCGCGGGGCGCGGAAGCGGCGACACGACGACGCGGGAGGTGCGCCGATGAGCGAGAACACGACCGGTCCCGGGACCAAGCTGGCCGTCGGGGACGACCCGGCCGGCTCGCGGTCAGCCCACGTGCTCGATCTCGACGACCCGCGCGCAAGCGCGCCGGCCGTCGCAGGCGGCAAGGCCGCCCGCCTCGCCGAGCTGCGCCGGCAGGGCCTGCCGGTGCCGGGCGGGTTCGTGGTCACCACCGGCGCGGTCGGCCGGCTGCTGGCCGCCGCCGGCGGTCCGGCCGCGGACGCCGACGCCGTGCACGCCGCTGAGGTGCCCGCCGAGGTCGCCGCGGCGATCGCCGAGGCGGTAGCCTCCCTCGGAGACCAGCCGGTGGCGGTGCGCTCCTCGGCGGTGGCTGAGGACCTCGCCGACGCCTCCTACGCCGGGCAGTACGAGACGGTGCTCGACGTGCGCGGGGCGCGCGAGGTCACCGACGCGGTGTGCCGCTGCGCCGCTTCCGCGCGGGCGGCGCGCCTGGCCGCCTACCGGCCCGACGACGAGCCCGGCGGCGCGATCGCGGTGCTGGTGCAGCCGCTGGTGGAGGCCGACGCGGCCGGGGTGGCCTTCACCGCCAACCCCGTCACCGGCGCCCGCGACGAGACGCTGGTCAGCGCCGTGCGCGGGCTCGGCGAGCGGCTGGTGGCCGGCGAGGCCACCCCCGACGAGTGGGTGGTGCGCGCCGGCGAGCCCACCTGCGTGACCAGCCCCGAGGGCGCCCTCGACGGGCAGACCGCCTGTGACATCGCCGCGCTCGCCGAGCGCGTCGCCGCCGACGCGGGCGCGCCGCAGGACGTCGAGTGGGCGCTCGCCGGGGGGCGGCTGCAGCTGTTGCAGGCCCGCCCGATCACCGCCCTTCCCACCCCGCCGGCGATCGATCCGCCGCCGGGCACGTGGATGAAGGACACCGTCCACTACGTCGGGCCGATGTCGCCGCTGTCGGTCACCGCCTACCTGCCGCGCATGGAGCACGGGGCCACGACCATGCTCGCCGATTTCGGCTTCCTCATGGAGGCGGTTCACCAGCAGGCGATCGGCTGGGAGGTCTACGCCCAGCCCGCGCCGCCCTCGGACGAGGAGGTGGCCAGCCAGCGCCTCGCCACCGCAGCAGAGGTGCTCGGCAGCGGCCGGCCGGATGCGCTCGTCGACCGCTGGTGGCGCGGCGGCTGGCGTGAGGAGCTGCGCGACCGGGTCGACGCGCTGCGCGGCACCGACCTCACCGCGCTGGACGACGCGGCCCTCGACGCCCACCTGCAGGCCTGCCTCGACCTGCTCGCCGACGGCCAGGTCGTCCACTTCCAGCTCTTCGTGCCCTACCTGCTGCGCGCCCACGAGCTGTTCACCGCCTGCGAGGAGCTGCTGGGCTGGGACACCCCCGCGGTCCTCGAGCTGCTCGCGGGCCTGTCAGAGGCCTCCGCGGAGCCCACTTGTGACCTCGCCGAGCTCGCCGCGGCCGTCCGCGCCGACGCCGCCGCGGCCGAGGCGGTGTCGGCGTGGAGGCCGGGCGAGCCGCCCGAGGTGGCCCTGGAGCGGCTGCGCAACGCCGACCCGGGGCTCGCCGACCGCCTCGACGCACACCTTGCCTGGTACGGCTGCCGGGTGCCCGCCTACGACGTGGGCGATCCGACCTTCGCCGAGCGGCCCGAGCGCACCCTGCGGCTGCTGGTCGATCTCGTCGCCGGGGCACAGGATCCCCTGGTCGAACGCGACGAGCTCGCCCGCCGCCGCGAGCAAGCCCTCGCGCGAGCCCGTGAGCAGCTCGCCGACCAGGACGACGCCGCCCGCGCCCGCTTCGAGCAGGCCCACCACCGTGCGGCGGAGACGTGGGGGCTGCGCGAGGACAACCTGTTGTACACCGACCAGATGC